>DAHWHV010000023.1 GCA_027335545.1 Clostridia bacterium | reverse complement strand
GCCGCGCGCTGGGGGCGGTGGCGGCGCGCCGCTAAGCGCGGGCGGGCGCACGCTGGGTGCGCCGGGCGGAGCCGAGCATCACGCTGGTGCGGCCACGCCCGGCCAGGGGTCGCGCGCGCCGCAGCACCGGCCGTCCCAGAGACCCGCGCGGCCGACCGCTCGGCCGCGCGGGTGCCCTTCCACATCCGGCGGGGCGGCGTGTTGGCGCTCCCGGGGGGCTTGCGGTAGATTGGGGGGTAGGGGGGCGCACCCTCGCCGCTGGCGCGGGCCTGCGCCGACTTTTCTCTGGGGGGTGCGCCGCGCGCGCACCGACGACTTTGACTTCGACCTGCCGACAGGCCTGATCGCCCAGGTTCCGCTGGCACGGCGCGACGCCTCTCGCCTCCTGGTGCTCAGCCGGGAGGATGGCGCCGTCTCCCACGCCACCGTCACGGATCTGCCCCGCTGGCTGCGGGCGGGTGACCTGCTGGTCTTGAACGACACGCGGGTGCTCCCCTGCCGGTTGTTCGCGCGCCGCGCAAGCGGTGCCCGGCTGGAGTTCCTGCTCCTGCGGCCGGAGGCTGGCTCGCGCCAGGGTGGAGCCGGTCCGTGGCGCGAGGCGTCTCTGACGTGGCGGGCGCTCGTCCGTCCCCTGCGCCGGGTGCGTGTCGGCGAAGCGCTCGCTCTGGAAGGGGGCGTCAGCACGTCCTCGGTCCGGGCTTCCCCCGCGCTGGGCGAACCGGTCGCGCCACCGGCTGCCGCCCCGTCCGGCACCTCGCCGTCCCGGGTACCCGCCGCCCGCGTGCGGGTGCGGGCGGTGTGTGGGGATGGCGAGGTCGTGGTGGCGTTGGAGGGGCCGCTGGCCGAGGAAGCCGGTGCGCGCGGGATCCTGGACGCCTTCGGCACCGTGCCGCTTCCCCCGTACATTCGCACCCCCCTGACAGACCCGGAGCGGTACCAGACCGTGTACGGCTGCGTGGAGGGCTCCGCCGCCGCCCCCACAGCCGGCCTGCACTTCACGCCGGAACTGCTCGCGGCGGTACGCGCCGCGGGTATCGCCACGGCCACGGTCACCCTGCACGTTGGCCTGGGCACGTTCCGGCCGGTGACCGCGGCGCGGCCGGAGGAACACCACATGCACGCCGAGTGGCTGTGCGTGCCGGAGACGACGTCAGCCGCCGTGGCCGCCTGCCGCGCCCGTGGCGGCCGGGTGATCGCCGTCGGCACCACCGTGCTGCGCACCCTGGAGGCGCGGGTGGATGCCGCGGGGAGGGTCCCCCCGGGCGAGGCGTGGACCGATCTCTACGTCCTGCCGGGGTGGCGCTTTCGCGCCGTCGACGGTCTGCTGACCAACTTTCACTTGCCGCGCAGCACGCTGCTCATGCTGGTCAGCGCGTTCGCCGGTCGCGAGCGCGTACTCGCCGCCTACCGTGAGGCTGTGCGGCTGCGGTATCGCTTCTTCAGCTTCGGTGACGCCATGCTCGTGATCTGAGTGAAGCGGCCGCCGTCTGGACGAGGTCGGGGGATCGGGGCCGCCCGCCCGCCTGACGGCTCCGCGCGCCGGCTGCGGGCGGCGCCCGGCCGGGGTGGTCGATGGGGCGCACTCTGCCCCGCGCGGCCCTCTGCGGGTTGCCCCGACGGATGGCGGACCCCCCGGCGGAGTGGCACACTACGGGGGGCGTCGGTGGCGCGGTTCACAGGCCGGTGCACGCGCGGACGGGAGGGCGCGCCGTGGGGGAAGCTCCGGTCGGCGTGGACGAATCCCGGCGATCCGGGCTGGAGGGACCGCTCGCCGGCCGGCCGCGAGGCGCTGGTCCCCCCGTGTCGCGTCGCGGGATGCGCCGCGGGTTTGTTTGGCTCATGGCGTTCGTCGCCTGCGTCCTCGCCTTCAGCGTGGCGCTGGCGCGCGGTGGGGGGCTCGTGGCCCCCGTGGGCAGGACCGCCCCGCCCTTCGCGCTGCCCGACCTGGCCGGCCGGCTGGTGCCACTCTCGCGCTTCGCTGGTGGCGACGTCGTCCTGCGCTTCGGCTCCGTGGCCTGCACGATCTGCGACCCGCCCTGGCCGCAGTTGGCCGCGTGGCAACGGAGCGCCGGTCCCGGCGTGCGCTTGGTCGACGTCGAAGTCGGGCAGCCGATCGCGGTGGTGCGCCTCGACCTCGGACCGCAGCGGGCGTCCGTCCCCGTGCTGGTCGACCCCAGCGGGGGCGTCGCGCTCGCTTACGGCGTCCGTTCCCTGCCGAGTTTTGCCTTCATCGACCGGCGGGGCGACGTGGTGGCCGTCGCGCCCGTGGTCACGCAGACGGGGTTGTGGCCGCAGGCGACCTGGCTGCACTACCTGCGCGCCACAGAAATTGCCGACAGGTAGGTGCGGTGGGGCGCCGCGCCCGGCTCTGAGGCGAAGGCGATCGAGGCCTGGGCAGGCCCGCCGGGCCTCGGGCTCGCACCCGTCGCAGCCCGGAGGGCGGGTGCCCCGCCGGCTCTCCCCCGCGCGCACAGGCTTTCGCGTTAACGCGTTGAATTGCCGGGTGATCCGTGGGTACGCCGTCCCGGGGGAGCAGCGTCAAAGGGAGGGCGGCGGCCGTGCGGCCCATCACATGGGCGGTGTGGGGCGCGTGTCTCTGCGTCTCGGCGGCACTGGCCGTGGCGACGGTGTTGCGCCCCCTTGAATCGTCGCCCACCCTGCAGCAGCGGGTCATGTCCATCGCCGCCGATGTCCGTTGTCCGGAGTGCCAGGGGGAATCGGCCGCAGAGTCCAACGCCGCCGCTTCGCTGGCCATCCGGAGCCAGATCGCGCGCGACCTGGGAGCGGGGGAGGGCCGCGCCCAGATCCTGCGCCAGCTTGCTACCGAGTACGGGGATTGGATCCTGTACCGGCCGCCGGCCCGCGGCGCGTTCTTGCTGCTCTGGGCGACCCCGTTGCTCGCGCTGGCGGCGGTGGGGGGCGTGCTGGGGCGGATGGCCGTTCGTTGGCGCGCCGGGGCCGCTCCGTCGCGGGGAGCGGCCCCGGACGGGGTTGGGGATGCCGTGGCGCCGGAGCCGTCACCGGACCTGAATCGCCGGCTCGCGCGGTATCTGTAGCAGGGGCGCGCCCGCTCGCGCCTCGGAGAGTTGAGCGGCGCCGGCGCGCGGCGTCGGCGTGCCCGGCTTGGCGCAGCCGGGGCGGCGATGCCGTAGGGGGGACGAGGCGCATGGGGATCGCCTGGTTCGGACGCGCCGTCCTGGCCCTGGCCACCGCCTGCGGCGCCCTGGCCGCGGCCGCCCTCTACGTCGGCGACCGGCGCGGCGATCCCGGCCGCCAGCGGTGGGGCCGCTACCTCCTTTGGGCGATGGTGGCCGGCGTGCTGGTCGCCGCGGGGCTGCTGGAGGGCGCGTTGATCGGCAACGACTTCCAGATCGCCTACGTCGCGCGCCACAGCAGCCTGCAGACGCCGTTGGCTTACCGCGTCGGCGCGCTGTGGGGCGGCAACAGCGGTTCCCTGCTCTTCTGGGCCCTGGTGCTGTCGCTCTACGTCGCCTATCTGATGCTCCGTCCCCCGCGC
>DAHWHV010000015.1 GCA_027335545.1 Clostridia bacterium | reverse complement strand
GCGCATCGCCTTGGCCGCGGCCGCACTCGGCTACGATGCGGTCGAGCTACGCGCCTACAACGGCGCGAACGTCCCGGCCACCCTGACCCCCGCCGAGTGTGCCGAGCTGCGCCGCACCTTCTCCGACCACGGGCTTGCCATCTGTGCGGTTGGGACGTCCTGCCGCTTCTCCCCCTCGGAGGAGGAGGCCGCCAAGGGGGTGGCGGACGCCGGGCGGTACCTGCGGATCGCCTCCGAGCTCGGCGCGCCGCTGATCCGTGTCTTCGGTGGGGCCTTCGACCGCGAGCGGGTCTCGGAGGAGGAGGCCGTGGAGCGGGTGGCGCGTTCCCTCGGCGCGCTGGCCCAGGAGGCGCGCCACCTCGGCGTGAAGGTCGCCTTGGAGACGCACGACGGCTTCTCGGCCGGGGCGCTCGTGGGGCGCGCGTTGCGCCTGGTGGCCGAGCCGCAGATCGGGGCATGCTGGGATTGGCTTCACCCCTGTCGCGTCGGCGAGAGCCCCGCGGAGACCGCAGGCCATCTCCGCGGCCTGATCGTGCACGCGCATACCAAGGATGCGCGCCGCAACGCCCGGGGTGGCTGGGAGGCGGAGTACTTCGGGGAGGGCGAACTGCCGCTGTCCGCCATTCTGGCCGAGATGGTCGCCCAGGGCTACGCAGGCCCGCTGTCGCTGGAGTGGGAACGCGGCGGGGACCCGGAGCCGGAAAAGGCGCTGAGCGCCTATGCGCCCGCGATGCGCGCGCTCGTGCGGGCGGGGCGCTGAGCGTTGCGGCCCGCCCCCGGCCTGACCCTCCGCCCCCTGGCGGCCAGCGACGTGGCCGAGTTGACGGCCCTGGTGCAGGCGTCCCGGGAACGGCTCCGCCGTTGGCTGCCGTGGGCCGAGCGGTTGGACCCGGCCGGGACCGCCGCCTTCGTGCGCACCGCCTCGGCGGAACGCCGGGCCGGCGGCGGACAGCAGTTGGGCCTGCGCGAGGGTGGGCGCCTCGTGGGCGTGATCGGCTACCGGCGCCTGGATCCCCCGACGAACCTGGATGTCGGGTACTGGTTGGGCGAGGGCGCCGAGGGGCGCGGCCTGATGACCCTCGCCTGCCGGGGCCTGGTGGCCCACGTCTTCGCCGCGGAGGGGGCCCACCGCGTCCAGATCCGGGCGGCCACGGGCAACGCCCGCAGCCGCCGCATCCCGGAGCGCCTGGGTTTCCGTCTGGAGGGCATCCTGCGCGAGGCGGAGCAGTTGCCCTGCGGGTGGGTCGACCACTGCGTGTACGGGCTGACCGTGGGGGATTGGGGCCGCTGGCGGGGCCTGCCCCCCATGGCCCCGGCCGTCGCGTGTCCCGCCTCGCCAGCGGGGGCGGACGCCGGTGCCGCCCCCGACCCGCCGCTGGGGCCGGACCCCGCGCTGGACGCCGAGATGGCCCGTTACTACGAGGCCCGCGCGCCCGAGTACGACCAGTGGTATGAGCGGCGCGGCGCCTACGGTGCTCTGAGCACGGAGGGGGCATGGTTCGCAGAACTGGCCGACCTGCACGGGGTCGTCGACCGTTTCGCGGCCGAGGCCGAGGTCGGCTCGACCGTGGTCGATGTCGGCTGTGGCACCGGGCGCTGGACGGCTGCGCTCGCCCAGAGGCGGCTCGGCGTCGTGGGTCTGGACCAGGCGCCCGCCATGCTGGCCCAGGCCGGGGAGCGCCTGCGGGCCCTGGGCCTGCGCGCCCTGCTGCTGCAAGGCGACGCCCTCCGTCTCCCGTTTCCGTGCGCCTCCTTGGACGGCGCGCTGGCCGCGTTCCTCTTCGACCACCTGGACCTGGAGCAGCGGCGGGCCTTCTGCGGCGAGTTGCGGCGCGTCGTGCGGCCCGGGGGGCGGGTGCTGATCCTGGACAGCCGGCGCGAGCCCCGCCACCGGGCGGACGTAGAGCTGCAGGCCCGGCGGTTGCAGGACGGGCGGACCTTCCGGGTGCGGAAGTCGCTGTTCACCGCGGAGACCCTGCGCTCGGCGCTGGCCCCACTGGGTCGTGCGCGGACGGGGGAGACGCCCCACTTCTTCGTGTGGGGAGAAGTCGGCCTGTGATGCGCGGGGCTCTCAGCCCCCGGTGCGCGGCCTCAGGTCGACCAACCGGTCCCCGACCGCCAACCAGACCCCGCCACCCGTATCCGGCGACAGCAGGCCCGTCCCCTGCACCGGGTAGGGGGTCGTCCGCAGCCTCCCGCCGGTGGGGGTGTAGGCGTAGGCGGCGTGGGCGCCCGCCCACCACAGCCGACCGCCGGTGTAGACGAGGGCGCCGACCGGGGGATGTGCCCGGGACGCGGCCAGCGAGTGGACTCGCCCGCCCGGTACCATCTCCTCGACGCCGCCCGACGTGGCGAACCACAGGCGGCCGTCCCCCCAGGCGGTACCTTGCGGGAGGGCGCCGGCGGGCAGGCGGCCCCAGGCGCTGGCTTGCCGGCGGGGCACGGACAGGGCCCAGACGGAGCGGCCGACCAGCACCAGGGCCGTTCCCGCGGGACCGGCGATCACGGCGCCGACCGGCGGGGAGGTGGCATCGGGGGCGGCGCCCGGGAGGGCGACGCGCCGCGCCGTCCCCGCCCCGAGGCTGGCCAGGAGGGCGTACGGAGGGGCGCCGGGCGGCAGGTAGAGGCCGGCGCTGTCCCCGGCGATCGTCGCCGCCGCGGCCGCGGGGGAGGCTTGGTACGCTTGGAAGCGGGGGTGGGCCTTGTCGAAGCCGAGTTCGCGCCGGCCCGCCGCCAGCCAGACGTGCCGCGGCCCGACCGTTTGGATGCGCCAGGGCGGGGCGGAAAGCGTGCCGGCCCCGAGGCGCCATGGCCCGGCCGCGCCATGGCGGCCGGGAGCCACGAGGTAGGCGCGGCCGGAGGGCAGCGAGACGACGAGCCAGGGGGAGCCGTGTGGGCCGCTGGCCAGGGAGCGGGCGACCGGCACGCCACCCCCCACGGCGGCCAGCACCTGCCAGGGCACGGCCGCCGTGCCTCCGCCGGTCCCTCGGAGCGGGGCCTGGGGTTCGGCCGACGGCGGCCGCGGCCGGAAGGCCCGGAGCAACGGCACGGCGGCCACCAGGGCGACCAGTGCCACCAGCGCGAAGGCCCCGCTCCAGCGGCGCGGCCCCCGCGGGGCCTCCCGGGCGCGGCCGCTGGCCGACGGGAGGTTGGCCCGACCGGGGCGGCGCCGGGCGGAGGCGATGCGGCGGGCCCGACGGGGTTCCACGGCACCCCCTCCACACGCCCCCGCTTCGACAGTCATCGACCGCTTCCCCTGCCCGGGTGCTCGCAAAAGCGCGGGCCTGGTGGCGGTCACGACCCGAACGGGTCAGCGCTGGAGCGGCAGGCGGTGCGGAGGGCGGCCAGGATCAGGGGTGCGGCCGCCCGGGCCTCCTCCGGTGGGGCGCCGAGCGCGGTGGCGATCATCCGCAGGCCACCGGCTGCCGAGAGGGCGGTGACGGCGGCACACGTCGCGGGTCCCGGCCAGCGCGCATCCGCCCGGAACTCGCGCGCCAAAGCCAGGTCCCCGCTCATCTCCGCGTAGGAGATCGCCAGTTCGGCGTCAGTCCCTACGTAGCCGTGCCGGCGCAGGTGCTGGGCGCTCATGGCACCCCAGTGGCTCAGATAGGCTGCCAGGAGGGCCGCTGTGCAGGGGGCCTCCTGGGCGGCGGGGTCCATGCGCACCCCCTCCTTCCGGCCTGAACGTCCCAAACCCCCCGGCTCCCCCCGTCCCTGGCGGCCTTTCCGGCCCTTCCCCTCCACCGGACGCGGCGCGCCGAGGACGAAACACGCCAAACGCGCCGGCGGGGGCAGGTGCGGCGGGACGCGCCCACGGGAGCGGGGCCGAGCGCTGCAGGCACACTTGCTGTCGCGGGGTCGGCGGCCCCGGTCCGCGGGGGCCCTTCGCCGGGGGAGGGCGTGGCCCCGGCGAAGGGCCGCACCGGCCACGGTCCCCCAGGCCGTCGCCCCGCGGTCAGCCTATCCTCAACCCATGGCCCGTTCAACCGCCGCTCTCGCCGGGGCCCGTGCGCCGGGGCCGGCGCGGCGGCCCCGGCCCCTCACTCGACGACGCAGGCGGCCCCGGCGCCCATGGCCGCGTACAGGGCGCGCACGCCGGCCAGGGGTGAGCGCCCGAGCACGCCGCGGCCCCGCAGTTGGACTGGCCATGGCGCCGCCAGGGCCAGCAGACCGGCGAGGCCGCCTGCCCGTAGCACCCCCGGCAGGTAGTTGCCAGGGGCCAGCCAGGGCTCCGCCGCGTCGCTCTCCGGACCGTCCCCCAAGGGGCGGCCCCACTCCGGCCCCAACTCCACATCCAAGGCGGCGATCGCCTCGGCGGCGAAGGCCCGCGCCAGCAGGGCCGCCACGGCGCAGTCCGCGCCCGCCCATAGCCAGGGGACGGCGCCGCCGAGCCAGGCCACGGCGGTGAGCAGGTCCTGGGCCCGCCAAGCGGCGTCCGCCCGGTTGTAGCAGAGGAAGTGCTCGGCCTCGGCCGCGCGGCCCGGCACGGCCCACGGGCCGGGGCCGGAGCCACAGCCGAAGGGGTGGGCGGCCCACGTCTCGTCGTCGGCCGCCCGCAGCAGGACGGGGGGGGCCTCCCCCGCCGTCCCCTCGCCGGGCCGGACCTCCCGGCCTAGGCGCCGCAAGGGGAACCGTTCGGCCTCCCCCCGCCGGCCGAGCCAGACGGTGTCCCCGTCCTCGCGGGCGACCACCTCGGCGCGGGTGACCGGGCGGACGCCGGTCACCGCGCCCAGGGCTGGCAGGAGCGCCGCCCGCAGACGGGCGACCCCGCTGGCGCCCTCGGGCGCCATGGCCTCCAGCGAGGCCTCCGCGCGGAGTTGGAAGTGGCGCGTGACGTTGCGGACGGCGTCGTTCCCCTCCGGAGCATTGGGCCAGGGGCGCCGCGCGAAGACGCGCAGATCGTCGGCCGCGTCGGGGCCGGGGATGTCGTCTTCGCTGGGCGGGGCGGGCCGTGCCGGCGCGTCGCCGCGGGCCGGCAACCGGCGCGCGAAGAAGTCGTACACGGCCTCGCGGCTCTGCCGGTTGTAGTTGTGGGGTGCGGCGAACTGCACCGTCTCCACGGGGGAGGGGGCACCGCCGGCCTCCGGCTGGAAGAGGTCGTAGATGGCCTGGACCGCCGGGAACTCCAGGTGGGGGGTGTTGAGGGTCCAGTCCCCTGTGGCCGAGACCAGCAACAGCGGCCGGGGTGCGGCTAGCGCCGCGATCTCCACGTTGCTGGTATCCAGGCGCAGGCCCGGCGCGTTCTCGCAGGCGCAACCACCCTGCATGTGCAGGGAGACCATGTTCACCGGGGCCGAGACGGACACGCGTCCGTCCACCGCCGTCAGTAGGAACGTCTGTGTGCCCCCCCCGGATTCCCCCGTACACCCCAGCCGCGCGGGGTCCACGTCGGGAAGGGCGGCGAGGAAGTCCAGGGAGCGGACGCAGTTCCAGAGCTGCAGGCCGAGGGGTGTCGCCCCCCAGAGCCACGCGCGGGGGTCTCCCCAGCGGTGGGGGATGCGGAGGTTGTCGCCGTAGCCGGCCATGTCTAGGGCAAAGGCGACATACCCCATGCGGGCGAAGGTGATGCAGCGCAGGGCCGGTGAGAACAGCGCGTCGTGCTGGAGCCGGCCGTTGGCCGCGTGGCCGTGGGGGTGGAGGACGGCCGGGGCCGGAGCGGCGGCGGTTGGGCCCGGCAGGGGCCGGTAGAGATTCCCCGTGACGAAGTACCCGGGGAGGCTCTCGAAGTACACCTTTTCGACCGCGTACCCCAGCCCGGGGTGCTCGCGGCGCTCGAACACCTCGGCGACGGGCGGGCGCCGGGCCTGGGCCGCCGGATCCTCCCAGAGGCCGGCGGCGGCGAGGATCTGCTGGCGCAAACGCCGGGCCCGCTCCTCCCACGCCGCCCGGGTGGCGAAGCGCGGCGGCGGCACGGGGGTGTCCAGCGTCCGGGTGGCGAGGAGCCGGGGGTCGTGCCAGCGCAAGGGGCTTGCACCTCCACGGTGGGGCGTTGTCGGCGGTGCACCGGGCGGACGCGAGGCGCGCCGGCAAGTGGTGCCCCGCAGGGCGGCTGGCGCCCGTGGGCCCACGCTTCCACCGCCGAGGCCGGACCCCTGACGTCCCCCACGCAGTCGCCGCCCCGGCCGCCAGCATCGAAAGCGAGCGGGACGGCGACCCGCGC
>DAHWHV010000013.1 GCA_027335545.1 Clostridia bacterium | reverse complement strand
CGCCAACATCCGTACTCCTTTGGAACGTTGGGTCAACCCCCACGCGACTTCTTGTTGCCCTGAACCGGAACCCGGGCCCGGGCACCGGCCATGGGCTTTTTCACGGGAGTGGACTCTTGCAGCACCGTCCCAGGGAGGCCGGCCGCCAGCGGCGAACACGCGCACGCACGGCGGCGGTCCGGCCGGGCCCCCGGCAGGCCGAGGCGAACAGGGCCCAGGAAGCCCCCCGGCCTGCACGCCGAGGGGCACAAGCCCACTGCGCAGGTCAGACGCCAGGTCGGCAGGAGAGGAGTGGGGCCCGGTGTTCATCAGTCCGGCCTACCCCGCCCCCAGCGCGGCCGAACTCGATGCCTTCGTGCGCGAGCAGTTCTGTGGCAAGCTCATCGCCCAGGACGCCGACGGCTTCCCCTGCGTCAGCCTGCTGCCCTTCGTGCGCGAGGGCGACGTGATCGAGGTCCACCTGGTCCAGGGCGACGGGACCCTGGCGGCGCTACGGCAGCGCCTCCGCGCCGCCTTCCTGCTGGACGAGGCCCTGGCCTTCACGCCGCACCATGTGATCGCCGAGCGCGACGCGGGCTTCGCCACGCTGCACTTCCGGGCCGTGCTCTTCCGGGTCGAGGCGGAGGTCAGCACCGACCCGCGGGAGGTGGCGGCGGCGCTGGAGCGGCTGCTGGCCGTCTATCAACCGGGGGCGAGCTGGGAGCCGGTCGCCCCCGGCCCCGCCGCCGGCTCCCTGTACGGGGAGCGCCTGCGGCGGCTCGCCGTGGCGCGCCTGCACATCGTGGGCGCCGAGGCCAAGTTCAAGGTGGGCCAGAACCGGACGGCGGAGGAACGGGAGCGGCTGATACCTGGACCGCCGCGGCCGCGCCGGGGACGCCCGGGCCGCCGAGGTCGTGCGCGCGGCTGCGGGGTGGGCCGCCGAAGGACCGCCGGACGGTCCGGACGCCCCTCAGTCCGCCAGGCCGGAGCGGTAGGTGGGGTACGCCGGCCTCCAACCCAGGTCCGCCCGCAGGCGCGCGTTGGCGCAGCCCAGGGAAGGCTCGGGCGGGCCCCCGGGCAGCGGCTCCGGCCCGCCGGCGCGCGCGGCGACGTAGCCGTACAGGGTGGCCGCGTCCACCGGTTCGTCGTCCACCACGTTGTAGACGCTCGCCCCGGGGGCGCGCTCCAGCGCCTCGACGGCGGCCTGGGCCATGTCCGCGACGTGGATCAGGGAGATCAGCGCCTCGCCCTGGCCCGGCAACGACAGCGTGCCCACGCGCGCGACCTCGCGCCAGTGCTGGTCCTCCCCGGTGCCGGGGCCGTAGAAGGCCCCGCCGCGCAGGATGCACCAGCGCAGGGGGCAGCCGCGCACCACCTCCTCCATCGCCGCCGCGGCGCGCAGGTGGGCCGGGGGGGCCAGGGGCGTGGTCTCGTCGACGATGCGCGGCCCCTGGTCCCCGTACAGGAACGTGACGCTCTGCTGCACGTAGCAGCGGACCCCGGCGCCGACGGCGGCCCCGATCAGGTTGCGCGTGCCCTCCCCCAGGATGCGATCGTTCAGGCTCCAGTCGGCGATCGCCCCGGGACGGGGGATCGCGCTGGCCAGGTGCAGCGCCGCGTCGCACCCCTGCGCCGCCGAACGCAGGCAGGCCAGGTCGAGCATGTCGCCGACGACGGTCTCCACGCCCATGCGCCGGAGGCGCGCGGCCTGCTCGGCGCCGCGCACCACCGCGCGCACGCGGTGGCCCCGTTCCTGCAGGCGGGGGACCACGTTCCGCCCCAGGACCCCCGTGGCGCCCAGGACCAGAGCCAGCATGTCGCGCCCCTCCCAGCCCGGTCCGCGGCGGCACCCGCGCTGGCCGCAGGCCCCGGCAGGCTCCCCGAGCCCCTTCCCGAACCCTTTCCCGAACCCTCATGAAGGGTGCCCGTCCGCTGGTGCCGCGTCAAGGGTGGCCCGGGTGCCCGTCAGGCACGCGCTCAGGGCAGGCCCGCGACCGCCCCCGGTGTGCCCGGACGGCGCCGTTCTCCGGGAAGTGCTGCAGCCACCGCCATCTCCCGCGCCGGGCCCCGCGCGCGGCGTACCCCGCCGGCGCCGCCCGTGGCCAAGGGGGAGCGGGGGAGGCGCCGCCGGCGTACGCCCTTCCGCCACCGGTCCAGGCGCGGGGGAGGGCTGACCGCGGGACGGGCGCGCCGCCACCCCGCCCGCGGGGCCTTCTGACCCAGGCGCCCCCCGCGGAAGGACCCCAGCCTGGCCGGTGCGCGCCCTCCCCAGGGATCCTCCCCCCACCGTGGAAGGAACGCCCGCCGCCGAGGGAACGCCCCGGGCCGGCTGGGCCCACGGACGCGCGGTGCGGGGTTCGGCGGGGCGGGTGCCCGGCGGGGTGCCCCGGTTCCGGAGCCGGGCCCCCCGGGCCGCGGGTGCCGACCGGGAGGGGGAGGGACGCATGGACCCCGGGCGCATCTTCGTCGCTGGTCTCGGACACGAATCCTGCGGCTTCACCCCCCTGCGCACGGGCTTGGCCGAGTTCCGCCGGGGCCGGGGGCGGTCCTGGCTGGACGCGGCGGCGCGCGCCGGGGGCGTGGTGGCGGGGGCCCTGGCCGTCTTCGCCGCCGCGGGTGTGGCGGTGGAGCCCGGCACCTCGGCCTGGGCCGGGGTCTCCGGCCTGGTGACCCCGCCCGCCTGGGCCGCCCTGCGCGCGGAGTTGCTCGCCGCCCTGGAGGCCGCGGCCGGCCCGGGGGAGGCCGGGCGCGGCCTCGCCGGGGTGTTCCTGGAGCTCCACGGCTCCTTGGGCGTGGAGGGGGTCCCCGACGCCCAGGGGGAGCTGTTGGCGGCCGTGCGCGCCCGCGTGGGCCCGGGGGTGCCCGTCGTCTGCGCCCTGGACCTGCACGCCTGCCTGACGCCGCGCATGGTCGGCGCGGCCGACGCCTTCGTCGGCTACCGCACGGCGCCGCACCGCGATCAGGAGGAGACGGGGCGCCGCGCCGCGACCCTGCTGCTGCGCATGCTGCGGGAGCGGCGGCGCCCGGCGCGGGCCCAGGTGCGCGTGCCGCTGCTGCTGCCCGGGGAGTTCGCCCAGACCGAGACCCCGCCCATGGCCGCCCTCTGGTCCATGGCCTCCGCCCTGGAGCAGACCCCCGGGGTCTGGTCCGTCTCGCTGCTGGACGGCTTCCCCTGGGTCGACGCCGCGCACAACGAGGCCAGCGTCCTGGCCGTCGCCGACCGGCCGGAGCAGGCGGAGTTGGTGGCGCGGGCCCTGGCGGGGGCGATGTGGGCCTTGCGGGCGGACTTCTACCGCTCCGTGCCGACCCTGCCGGTGCCGGCGGGTCTGGCCCAGGCCGCGGCTTGGGCGGCCGCCGGGGGGGCTGTGGTCCTCTCGGACTGCGGCGACAACCCGACGGCGGGGGCGCCCCAGGACCGCGCGGACATCGTCGCGGCGCTGCGGGCCGCCGGGGTGGAGCGGGCCGTGGTCGCGTTGCTGGTCGACGCCCCGGCCGTGGCGGCGGCCCGCGCCGCCGGGGAGGGCGCGGCCCTGGAGGTCCGCTTGGGCGGGACCCTGGACCCCGCCAGCCCGCGCACGGACCTGCGGGCCGTGGTGGAGCGGCTGGCGGCGACCGCCGCGGGGGAGGTCGCGGTGCTGCGCAGCGGCGGCCTGCGCCTGGTCGTCGGGGAGCGGCGGCTGGGGATGACGCACCCGGGGTTCCTGCGCGACTTGGGCATCGAGCCGCTGGCCGGGGGGCAGATCCTCGTGCTGAAGATCGGCTACCTCTTCCCGGCGTATGCGGACGCCGTGCGGGACTGCCCGGGCGCCCGCGCCGTACTCCTGCAGACCCCCGGGGCCACGAGCCTCGACCCGTGCACCTTCCCCTACCGGCACGTCACCCGGCCGATCTTCCCCCTGGACGGGGAGGGGGCCGCGCCCGTCTGGGGCCTCAGCGTGGCGGCGGGGGGTCCGCTCGACCCCGGGTAGGGCGCCGGCCGGCGACCGGCGGTGGTGCCTGGGCCCGCCAGGGGCCCCGGCAGGCCGCGGCGGCGGGGCGGGAGCGGCGCACCCCGGGGGGCGCCGCTCCCGCAAGGCCTCGCTGGGCCACGGCCCGCGCCGACCACGTGTCGGGGCCCGGTCGGGCCCCGACAGAACGCGTGGGTCTGGGGGCCCCTACCGCCCCCCGCTCCGGCGCCGCAGGACGAAGACCAGGGCGGCGGCCGCCACGGCCGCCAGCGCCAAGGGCAGGCTCGGTACGCCGGTGCCGGTGCCGGGGGCGGCGGCGAGCGCGGGCGGGGCCGGCAGCAGGCCCAGGGCGAGGGCGAGCGGGAGGCGGTTGGCGAGGGCACGCGGGGGGGGACGCATGGCCGGTCCTTCGCCGCGGGGCGGGTTCCGCCCTCTGCGCCGAAGGACCCCGGCCTCCGTGGCCGAAGCAAGGGGGGCATCCCGGGCCGCGCCGGGCCGCGGGAACATCCGGGGCGCGCAAGGGGACCCCGTCGGCGGCCGGGGTGCGGGGCCCCAAAACGGGGAGGCAGCGGCATGGGGGATTGGATCGAGCTGTTCAACGGGCGGGACCTCAGTGGCTGGAAGGGGCGGTCGGAGCCCCACACCTGGCACGTGGTCGGCGCGGTGCGTCTGGACCCGCGGGACGCCCGCCACTTCGTCTCCGAGCCGGGCACCGGGGTCATGGTCAACCACGAGCAGGGGCGCACCGTGGACATCCACACGGAGTTGCTGCACGGGGACTGCGAGCTGCACGTGGAGTACTGCGTCCCGGAGAAGTCCAACTCCGGGGTCTACCTGATGGGCCAGTACGAGATCCAGGTCCTGGACAGCTGGGGCACGCCCAACAGCGAACTGCGCTACGGGACCAACGGCGGCATCTACGCGCGCCACAACCACCCCGTCACGCACCAGGACTACGGGGGGCACGCCCCGCGCGTCAACGCCTCGCGGCGCCCGGGGGAGTGGCAGGAACTCGACGTGGTCTTCCGCGCGCCCCGCTTCGACGCCGCTGGCCACAAGGTGGCCAACGCCCGCTTCGAGCGCGTCGTCCTCAACGGCCAGGTCCTGCACGAGCAGGCCGAGTGCGAGCTGCCGACCGGTGGCGCCTATCACGACCAGGACGTGCCGCGGGGTCCGCTACGCCTGCAGGGGGACCACGGCGCCGTCGCCTATCGCAACCTGCGCCTGCGGCCCCTCTGACCCGGAGCGGCTCCCGGGCGCCCTGCCCGGGAGCCGCCGCCTGGCCCCGTGCGGTCCGGCGGAGCCCCGGGACCCCCCAGGGGCGGTGGGCCGCCTCGACCCACCCACCGGAGCCGCGGCCCCGGGCCGGGCCAGGGGGTGTCGCCCGCCC
>DAHWHV010000003.1 GCA_027335545.1 Clostridia bacterium | reverse complement strand
CGCACCGCGCCGCTGGGCCCAGCGCCGCTCAGCCCCCCGCCGCGAACATCCGCTGCAACGCCGCCCGCTGCCGCCGCTGCGCGGCTTGGATGGACGCCAGGCTGACCGGGGCCTGGGCGGCGGCCGCCGCCTGCAGGGCGTTGACCTGCGCGTCGGCCTGGGTCAGGCCCGCCGCGGCGGAGACGGTCTGCTGCAGGATGCGGCTCCACCACGGGGCGTCGACGCCGATGGCCTGCGTGTTCGCGTAGGCGAAGTACGGCTCGGCCCGCCCCCAGCCCTGGGCGGCCCCGGCGGTGAACCACTGCAGCCCCTTGCCGCGCAGGCCCGGGGCGACGGCCTCGACCATGCCCTGCCACTGGGCCAGGAGGGCTGTGACCGCCGGTGGGAAGAGGAACGTCTTCATCAGGAAGACCTGGTACGTCGGGTCGACCGTCAGCCAGCGGATGAACGCCCACGCCTCCTCCGGGTGCCGCGTCGTGCCGGAGACGGCCCAGAAGTTCGCCGCCGCGCCGCCCACGCGCCCCTTGGGGTAGACGGGGGGCGGGTAGAGCGTCCACTTGAAGTTCTGCTGCCACTGCTGGAACTTGAAGAGCAGGTCCACCTGCTGGATCTCCTCGATCGCCGCGGTACCGGCCGTCAGGTTGGCTGCCCCGGTGTTGATGATGCCGGCACGCGGCCAGAGGAGGTGGGCCAGGAGCCAATGCGCCCCGGCCAGGGCCGCGGGGGCGGATAGGGTCTGGCGCGTGCGGGCCCCGTTGGTGACCGCACCGCCGAAGCCGACCACCGGGTTCTGCAGCCCCCCGAGGAAGCCGCCGGGGCCGCCCTGCAGGCCGACGCCGTACCGGTGTTGCCCGCCGGCGGCCGTGCCGCTCAGGGCGGTGGCGAAGGCGGCGAACTCCGTGTGCGTCCAATCCGTTGAGGGGTAGGCCAGACCGGCCCGGTCCGCCGCCCCGAGGTCGACCGCCAGGACGTAGCTATCCAGGCCCCGGCTCAGTGCGTAGGTCCCCGTCGGGGTGAGCAGGGCGTTCCAGACGGTGGAGGACCAGATCGCCGGGTTGACGGCGTCCCGCCGCAGGTAGGGGGTCAGGGCCAGCAGGAGGTGCTGCTGCACGTAGGCGGCGTAGGAGGGGGCCGTGTCCGCGAAGACGTCGGCGGCGGTGCCCGCGATGATCGCCGCCACGTTGGCGGAGGTCGACACGTAGGGGGCGATCCGGACCTCGATCCCGTGGTGCTTGGCGGTAAAGGCGGCGAGGACCTCGCGGTAGAGGGCGTCGCGCTCCGCCCGCGAGCCCAACTGGTCGGTGGCGGGGATGTCCAGGATCGCCCGCAGGGACACCGCGCCCGAGCCCGCCGTCGGGCGGGCGGGTGCGGCGGGGCTGCAGCCACCCAGCCCCGCCGCTGCGACGGCCCCCGCGGCCAAACCCCCGAGCACCCTCCGCCGTGTGGCCGGCACGGGTCCTCCCCCTTGCCCCTCGCAGACTCGGCGCCGCGCCGCGGGTCCGGACGGTCGGGACGGCGCACGGTGCGCGCCTTCCGGCCGCCCCCCCCCGGACCGCCCTCCCCGGACCGCCCTCGACCGGCCTGCGTGTGGCGCCGTGCCCCGCCCGCACCCGCGGCGACGGCCCTGGCACCGCCCACAACGGGCCGGGGCACGCGCTCAGGCCCAGTCCTTGCCGCCGGCGATCCCCGCGGCGGTCGCGCCGTGGGCCTCCAGCCAGCGCGCCAGTTCCGCCCGCAGCCGTTCGGCGTCCGCGGGGCGTTCGCGCAAGACGTTCTGCCCCTCGCCGGGATCCTGGGCCAGGTCGTAGAGCTCCGCGGTCGAGCCCTCCCCCTGCGGGTAGTAGGAGAAGCGCCCGTCGCGCACGGCCACCTGGGCGCCCCTGGCCGCGTGGGCGCCGCTCACGGCGATGGCGCGGTGCGGCCCGGCCTGCCCCCGGGCCAGGGGCAGCAGGGAGCGGCCGTGCAGGTCCGGGGGGGCCGCGACGCCCGCCAACTCCAGGAGGGTCGGCAGGAGGTCTGGGGGCTGGACCAGGGCCCCGACCCGCCGGGGGGCGACCCCCGGTGTGCGCAGGAGCAGGGGGATGTGCGCCACCTCTTCATAGAGCGGCCAGCGCCGCCCGTCGCCGTCCCAGAGGTTGCTCTTGCCGGTCCGATTGTGCTCCCCCAGGAACATGCCGTGGTCGGAGGTGAAGAGCACGGCCGTGCGGTCCTCCAGGCCCACGTCCTCCAGCTTCTGCAGGAGGTGGCCGAACCAGCGCGAGATCATGCTCACCTCGCCGGCGTAGTGGGCCCGCAGGTTCGCCAGTTCCGCCGGGGTGTAGATGTCCGCCGGACCGTAGTTGGGGTGCAGCATCGGTGCCCCCCTGTAGTCCGGGTCGTAACGCTCCACCCAGTACTCGGGTGGGTCCCAAGGCTCATGCACGTCGAAGCAGTCGACCCAGAGAAAGAAGCGCTCGGCCTTGTAGTTCTCCTCCAGCCAGCGGCTGGCCGTGCGCAGGGTCCGCGCGGCGAAGCGGTCCTCCTCCCAGGCCCAGTCGCGATTGGTCGTGCGGTGGATGTCGATCAGGTTGTGGCCGTGGCGCTGGGGCTTCTGCCGGGTCTTGTCCGGAGGCATGGCCCGCTCCAGGCGGTTGAAGCGCGTCAGGTAGGTGTCCCCCTCCTGCCCACGCAACCAGCAGGCCCCCTCGAAGCCGCGATCGAAATGGTTGGTCCCCTTCATCATGTGTGGGTTGTCGATGATCAATTGGTTCAGGTAACCAGCCTGGCCGAGCATGCCGGCCAGGACCGGGACCCGCGGATCCAGGGCCCGCCACCCGTGCGTCGGGAAGGAGAAGCGCCCGGTGAACCAATCGGTGCGCGTAGGGATCGTGGGAAAGCTGGAGACATAGGAGCGGTCGAAGGTGACGGCCTCGGCGGCGAAGCGGTCGAGGTCCGGTGTGTGGATCCAGGGGTTGCCGTGCCAGCCGCAGTGGTCGTAGCGGAAGGTGTCCGAGACCACGACGATCAGGTTCATGCGCGCGCCGTCCCTTCCGGGCCTGCTCGTCCGGGCCTGCTCGTCCGGGCCTGCCGGTCGGGGGACGGCAGCGCCGCGGGGTCCCCGCGAGCGCCCGCCAGGACGCCCGCGACCCTGCCCCGCCGCCGGCCCCGCGCCCTATCCCACGTACTGCTGCAGGAAGCGGCGCCCGATGCGCAGGCCCTGGAGGAAGCGGTCCTGCGACCCGTAGAACACCGGGTCCTCGTGCTCGATGGAGAGCACCCCGTCGTACCCCGCCTCGTACAGCGCCGAGAGGAAGGCCGCCCAGCGCACCGAGCCGAAGCCGGGGATGCGGTAGCGCCACCAGCCACCCCCCGGCCGCTCGGCGAGTTGGCGCCCGTAGATGCCGTACCGCTGCTGTCCCGCGGGCAGCAACTCGGTGTCCTTGGCGTGGGCGTAGCGGATGCGTTGGCCGAAGGCGACCGTCGCCGCCACCTCGTCGATCCCCAGCCAGACCAGGTGCGAGGGGTCCAGGCAGAGCCCGAAGCGCGGCGAGGGCAGGGCCTCTAGGAGCGCACCCCAGACCTCGGGGGCCACGACAAGATTGGCGCCGGCCGCGGGCCAGTTCTCGACCACCAGGTCGACCCCGAGGCGTTCCCCCTCCTCGACCAGGGGCCCGAGGAGTTCGGCGAAGCGGCGCACGTTCGCCGCCACGTCCAGGTGCGGGTCCTTGCGGTGTGGGAAGCGCACGGCGGCGACCCCCTCGGCCGCGGCCCACTGGATGGTCTCGCTGGCCCGGGCCAGCCGCTCCTGCAACACGGAGCCTTCGGCGTCGAGCAGGTTCCCCCCGGTCGCCGTGCACCCCAGGACCAGGCCGTGCTCGGCGGCGACGGCCCGGGCGTTGGGCGTGAAGGCGGGTGGGTCCAGGGCCCCGAAGCCCTCCGCCGCCGCCCAGGCCGCGACGGCCGGGAAGTCGAGTTGGATGTGGCGCGCGCCTGGAACGATGAAGCCGATGCGCATACCGCTGCCTCCCATACCTG
>DAHWHV010000233.1 GCA_027335545.1 Clostridia bacterium | reverse complement strand
GGGCCCGGGCGTGCGGGGAGCGCGTCCTGGTCTTCGGCGACTACGACTGCGACGGGGTCTGCGCCGGCACGGTCGCGGCCACGGCTCTGGAGGCCTGCGGCCTGCAGGTGACGGTCCACCTGCCCCGCCGCGCCGACGGCTACGGACTGCAGGCGGAGACGCTGCCGGGCCTGGCTCGGGCGGCCGGAGCGCGCCTGGTGCTCGCGGTCGACAACGGCACGGGGGCCGTGGAGGCGGTCGCCGCCGCCGCGGCCGCGGGAATCGAGGTCATCGTGGCCGACCACCACCAACTCGGGGGGACCCTGCCGCCCGCGGTGGCGGTCGTCAATCCCCTGCGGCGGCCGGACGGCCCCCTGACGGGCCTCGCGGGCGTGGGCGTGACCTGGTGCCTGATGCAGGCCCTGGGTACGGCCCTGGGTGTGCCGCTACCCGATGCGGCCGACCTCGTGGCGCTGGGCACCGTCGCCGATGTGGTCCCCTTGCTTGGGGCCAATCGCTGGCTGGTCCGCCGCGGGCTCGCGGCGATGGCCGGACCCGGGGTGCGCCCGGGGGTGCGGGCGCTGCTGGAGGCCTGCCGCGTCCCGGCCGGGACGGCGCCGAGCGTGCGCGACATCTCCTTCGGCCTAGCCCCCCGACTCAACGCCCCCGGGAGGATGGAGAGCCCGCGCCCCGCCTTGGACCTGCTGCGGGCGGCCGACGCGGCGGCGGCGGCGCGGGCCCTGGCCGAGGTGGAGCGTTGCAACCGCCGGCGCCAGGAGGAGTCCGCCGTGCTGCTGGCGGCGGCGGAGGGGGCCGCGGCCGGCTACCCCGCCGACGGCCGGGCGGTGGTCCTGGCCGACGCCCGTTGGAGCCCCGGCCTGGTGGGGCCGGTCGCCGCCCGGCTGGTGGAGCGCCTGCGCGTGCCGGTCCTGCTGGCCGGGATCGACGCGCGGGGGGTGTGCCGAGGCTCCGGCCGGGGCCCGGCCGGTTGGGACCTGACGGCGGCCCTGCAGCGCTGCGCGGGGCTGCTGCGCCGCTGCGGGGGCCACGCCCAGGCCGCGGGCTTCGAGGTGGAGGCGGCGCGGCTGGACGAGTTGCGCGCCGCGCTATCGGCCCTGGCCCCCGGGGGCGGACGGGACGGGGCGCCGGAGCCCTGGACCCTGGACGGGGAGCTGGCGGCCGACGAAGTGGGGCCGGCCCTGGCCGCGGCCTGCGAGCGGCTCGCCCCGTTCGGCCCGGGGCATCCCGAACCGGCGTTTCTCATCCGCGGCGTGCGCGTCCTGGAGTGCCGCCCCCTGGGACGCGACGGCCGCCACCTGCGCCTGCGGCTGCAGCCGGCCGGACCGTCGGGCGCCCGACCCTGGCCGGCGGTGGCCTTCGGCTTGGGCGCCTGGGCGGAGGGGTGTGCCGCGGGGGGGCCATTGGACCTGGTGGTGCGCCCGGAACTGGACCGCTACGGGGGCCGGCAGACCCTGCAGGTCCAGGTCCACGACCTCGCGCCGACCGCCCGGGACTGGGGGGCCTTCGCCGAGGCGGCCGCCCAGGCGCTGCCGCGCCGGCACCCGGACCGGGAGGCCCTGGCCGCCGCCTTCCGCCGGCTCCGGGCCCTTGCCGCGCCCGGGGCCGGCACCCTGCCGCCGGAACCCGTGCTGCTGCGACACCTCTGCCCGGCCTGCCTCCCGGGGCCGGAGGCGGTCGCGGCCGCGCTGACCATCTTCCGCGAGGTCGGTCTGCTCAGCGCGGACGGCCGCCTCTGCGAACCGGGGGGGCAGCGCAAGCTGGACCTCACCCAGAGCCCCCGCTACCGGGCGGCCTCCGGAGTCCGCGCGGCCATCGCGCGGTTGCGCGCCGGGGCCTGAGCGGGACGCTGCGGGGCCCCTCCCTGGTGGCTCCGGCAGCAGCGCCACCAAGGGCGGTGGCGCGGTGTCCGGGCGGGGGACGACGGCACCCCGCCGCGGCGGGGCGCCGCGCCGCGGACCCCGTCAACCGACGGCCGAGCTCGAACCGGCGGAGCCACCCGCGGCCCCCGAGGCGGAGGTGCCCGAGGTACCCGAGGCCGACGAGCCGGAAGGGGTGGAGGCGCCCGATGAGGCAGATGAGGCGGAGGAAGCGCCCTGGCCGCTGGCCCCCCCGGCGACCGTGCCGGAGCCACCCCCGCCCGCCGGGCTAGCCGCGCTCGACGGGGCGCTGGGTGCCGCACTCGGAGTGGCCATGGGGGCGCCGCCCCCACCGGCCGTGCCCGCCGCGGCCCGCACGGCCTTCCAGTAGGCGGCCGTCTCGTAGCCCGCCCGCCACAGGGCCAGGCCCTTGACCCCGAGCTGCCGCGCGTAGGCGATCTTGTGCACAACGGACGTGCTGTCCTCATACCAGACGATGTGCCGCGTGCCGCCCTTGGTGTAGGTGAAGTGGGGTGAACCGTTGCGGTTGCGCTTGAGTGTGGCGTGCTCCTTGGTCAGCAGCGCCTCGGCCTGCTTCAGTCCGACGGTGCTGCCCTTGGTGCTGCCGGCCCAGTCGTAGCCGTAGTCGGCGATGCCCACGACGAGCTTGTCCTTGGGGACGCCGGCGGACAGGGCTTGGCGCACGTCCTGCTGCACCCAGGCCAGCGGGGCGATCGGCCCCGGCTTGGAGGTGTTGTCGTGGGCGTCGTAGGTCATGAGGACCACGTCCGTGCTGTTCTTGGCCAGGGCCGCGAAGTCGTAGGCGTAGCGCAAGCCGCGCCGGCTGTGGGCGGGGATCAGGTCGACGGTGATCGTCTTGCCCATGGCCTTGGCTTGGGCGTAGAGGCCCGTCTCGAAACTCGTCAGGCCGCTGCGGGCCGCCGTCTTGAGCAACTCGAAGTCGATGTTCAACCCGGTGTAGGGCTGGCTCTTGAGAATGGCCGCCAGGTTGGAGACCGCCCGCGCGCGGGCCGCCGCGTGGATCAGGAACGCGCTGCCGCCGCCCCCGTTGATCACCAGCGGGGTCAGGGCGATGTGGTGGGCCGCCGCCCAGGCCTTGGTGGCCGCCACGCTGGTGTCGGTGACGCTGCCGTTGGCGGCGACCTTGTACCAGAGAGGGGCCAGGGCCGCGATCCCCGGGGCGTTGGCGGCCAGGAGCGGCATGAGCGGATGGCCGGGGGCCAGGTGGTGGTTGGTCGCGAAGACGGTGACCCGGAGCGGGGCACCGGGACCGGGCATCGGGCGTGGCGCCGGGCCACAGGCGGCCAGCAGGCCCATGGCGGAGACCAGCAGCAGCGAAACGGTCTTGCGGGGCGGACGCAACGGGCATCCCTCCAGCCGGCGGCGGGCCGGTTCACTCCCCCCAAGGATGCCAAGCCGTCCACGGGCGCATGCACCACGGGCCCGGAGGTGCCGGGCGGCTCGCGGTCCGGGGGCTGCAGGGGGGCGGAGGGCGCCGCCGGTGCGCAGGGCGACACGGTCGATGCCAGGAGTGGGCGTTGGCTCTACGAGGCGCTGACCGAGAAAGGCGCGGCGCCGCGCCCTCGGGCACGGCGCCGACCTCCTCCCGGAAGGCCTCGGGCACCAAGACGGTGCCCAGCACGTCGACCAGCAGGCGGGTGGCGCCGATCCACGACAGGGCGATGATGGGACTGGCGTCACTGACCCAGAGGCGCATCCCAAAGCCCCGTCTTCTTCTGGTGCCCGGAGGTGGACGGCCGGGTCGTGGTCCTGGTCCCTTGGGGTTTCTTCCGGCTTCCGTCGGCGTTTTTTGCCTCGGCCCCCTGGGCTAGCCCGCGCCGCGCGGCGGGCCCCCTGGGCCGGGACCGGCGCCCGAGGCCGTCGCCGGCCCCCCCGCCCTGCCCAGCGCCTCCGCCAGGGCCCGGTACCAGCGCAGCTTCTCCGTCCACGCAAGCCCGCTCCGACCGCTGGGGGACGGGAGGACGAAGTCGCGTACCCCCGGGACGGCCGCGCCGGCTTGGGGGCCGTAGGCCGCGCCGGCCACCCCCGCCACCGCGGCGTAGACGCCCTTGCCCGTGTAGGCCGCGAAGCGCGGGGCCGCCTGGGCGAGGCGGGCGCGGACCCCCGCGGCACCGGCGCGCAGTTCGTCTGCCCGGAGCTCCGCCGAACCCGGTGTCGGCCGTTCGACGACGTCCGTGAGGCCGCAACCGAAAGCGAGCAGCCGCTGGTCGTCCGCGGGCAGCAGGGGCACCGGGGTGAGGCCGGAGTCGGCCAGGAGTTGCCAGAAGCGGTTGCGGGGATTGGCGTAGTAGTGGCCGAGGGCCGCGGCGACGGGGCTGGGGTTGAAGCCGACAAAGACGACGTCCAACCCGGGGCGGAGCAGCGGGACCCACCCCGGGCCCGGGACGGGGCGGGGCGGGGGAGGCTGCCGCCCGTCCCCCGCCCCCATCAGGCCCGCCCCCCCCCCCCCGCCCGGCGTCGTCTCAGAGCCCGGGCTGGACGGCGGCGATGGCCGAGCCCTGGACCGGGAAGCTCTTGGCGATGGCCGTCCCGTTCTGGGCCAGCAGCCCACCCGTGCTCTCCATGGCGTCGACCTGCGCCGTCAACTGCGTCAGGCCACCATGGACGCCGATCTGCTTGTTCCAGATCTTCTGACCCCAGGCGTTGATCAGGTTCTCCGCCGAGGGGTCGCTGTAGCGGAAGAACTGCTGCGGGTAGGCGTGGTTGTTCCTGGCCAGCGTGGCGAAGGCCGCCAGGTTCTTGTTGGCCAGCGGCGGCGCGATCTGGGGCACATACGTGAGCCAGTGGTCCCAGAGGCTGGAGAGGGCCGGGGACAGGAGGAAGATCTCCATCTGGGCCACCTGCCAGGACGGCTCGAACGTGCACCAGTGCAGCAGGTCCCAGGCAAGGCTGGGGTGCTTGGTGTGCGGGTTCATCGCCCAGAGGTCCTCCGTGGCCCCGGTCACCGGGCCGGTGAGCGGGAAGGAGGGCATGTTGTAATAGCGCCACTTCAGGCTGCGCCACCCCGTGGCCGCCTGCGGCAGGAAGAACGACGGGGCCCAGGTCATGGCCAGCGTGGTCCCGAAGTTGGCGGCGGCGCCGGGGCCGGCGAGGATCTTGTTCCAGGCGAGGTTGATGGCCCAGCCCACCGCCTCGACGGCGCCCGGGGAGTCCAGGTTGCACTTGGCCTGGTTCCCCGCCGCCACGTAGCTGCCGCCGAAGCCCTGCAGGATGCAGTTGGGCGGTAGGTAGCCCGTGGGCGCCCCGAGGTTGCCGAGGCCGTAGTTGCCCCCGTAGACGGGCTGGCTGTGGCTGCCGGTCTTGAACTTGCCGCTGCGGGCCACGGCCGTGCAGAGCGCCGCGTAGTCCTGGAACGTCCAATTCGGCGCCGGGTACTGCAGGCCCAACTGGTCCAGCATGCCCTCGCAGACGGCCATGGTCTGCGTCCCCAGGTAGTAGGGCAGGGCGCGGATGCTGCCGTCCGCGAGGATGAAGAGGTCCATCTGCGCCTTGTTGAACACGGAGAGGTTGGCGTTATACTGCTTCAGGTAGGGGCGTAGATCCGCGGCATAGCCCTGCTCCGCGAAGATGATTCCTGGATGCCAGGAGTGGTAGATGTCCGGACCGCTGCCAGCGATGATCGAGGCGATCACCCCCTGCGGACCGCCGGTGTTCTCGATAATATTGATGTCCACGCCCTTGTGCTTAGCCCGCCACGGCTCGGTCTTCTGATAGAGCAGTGAATTGATCACCTGCGGGCTGCCGGCCGCCCCGGAGCCGACGCCCCAGGCCCGCATGCCCAGAACGATCTTCGGCTTCTGCACCCTCGGGGCCAGCTGGCTCGCACTGCTGGACTGGACGGCGCTCGCGGATTGGGCGCACCCCGCGACGCCCGCCGCCGTCACCACGGCCGCGGCCGCCACCCCGCTGCGGAGGAGCCCACGACGAGACAGGACACGGGTCATCTTCCCACCCCCTGGTGCTACAACTTCACAAATGAAACGGCCACCCATTCGGTGAAGCGGCGGGTGTTCCTGTGGCGGGGGGGAGGTGATTCGCGGCGTGACCGGGCGGGTCCGGGCAGGTCTTGCTGGGAACGGGGGGCGGAGCCGTCCCCGCGCGGAGGCGGGGGCACAGGCCCGCGCGAGAGTGCCACGCTCGGGCGCCGGGCCGCGCCTAGGTAAAGTGGCACCACCAGCGTGATCGCCCCGGCGAAGCCGTGGCTCGTCAGCCTCTTGCTCCTGCTCGCGCGCGCGGGAGCGGAGGCGGCGCAGGCCGCCTGGACGAGGCCCGCCAAGGCCGCGGACACGAGGCCAGACACGCGGGTGGCAGGGGCCCCGAGTGGACACCGCACTCCCGCTGGGTCGAGTGGCTCCACCCGCGAGCCCCCCGCACCCGGGTCCCCTGGGCCGCCTCACGCCCGCAGGGCCCGGGCCACCTCCCGCGCGTGGTAGGTGATGATCGCATCGGCCCCGGCGCGCCGGATCGCCAGCAGGATCTCGAGGGCCAGCGCGGCCCCGTCCGCCCAGCCGGCGCGCTCGGCCGCGCGCACCATGGCGTACTCGCCGCTGACGTTATAGGCGACCACGGGGGCCGCGGTGGCGGCGCGCACCGCGGCCAGCACGTCCAGGTAGGCCAGGGCGGGCTTGACCATGACCAGATCGGCGCCCTCGTCCAGGTCGAGCGCCACCTCGCGCAGGGCCTGGCGGCGGTTGGCGGGGTCGAGCTGGTAGGTGGTCCGATCCCCGAAGGCGGGGGCCGAATCCTCCGCGTCGCGGAACGGGCCGTAGAAGGCGGAGGCGAACTTGGCGGCGTAGGCCAGGATTCCGGTCTGCGTCAACCCGGCGCGGTCCAGCGCCGCGCGCAGAACACCGACGCGGCCGTCCATCATGTCCGAGGGGGCCACCAGATCGGCGCCGGCCTCCGCGTGGGAGACGGCCACCCGCGCCAACAGGGGCAGGGTGGCGTCGTTGTCGACCCCCCGTCCGTCGGGGGCGACGACCCCGCAATGGCCGGCGCTGGTGTAGGCGCAGAGGCACACATCGCTGATGAGCAGCGCCTCCGGCGCGGCGCGCCGCAGGGCCCGCAGGGCCTGCTGCACGGCCCCGTCCGCCGCCCAGGCCCCGCTGCCGGCGGCGTCCTTGGTCCCCGCCGCCGGTTGGCCGAAGAGCAGGAAGGCACCGATGCCCTCGGCGGCCGCGGCCTGGGCCTCGGCGACCGTGGCGTCCGGGCTGAGGTGGAACTGCCCCGGGAGGGAGGAGATCTCGCGGCGAACGCCGCTGCCGGGCACCATGAACAGCGGGTAGATCAGCTGCTCGGGCGCGAGCGCCGTCTCCCGCACCAGGGCCCGCAGGGTCGGGGTGGAACGCAGGCGCCTGAGCCGAACGTCGGGGAAGCTAGCCATCCGCCCCATCCCCGTCCGGGCCCCAGAGGCGCAGCAGGGTGGCGCACATCCCCGCCGTACTCGCCTGCTCCGCCACGGCGTCCACCCGCAGGCCGAAGGCCTCGGCCGCCCGGGCGGTCACGGGGCCGATGCACACGACCTTGCTTTGCGCGCAGAGCCGCCGACCGGCCTCGCCAGTGGCCTCCAGGAAGTGGCCGATCGTGGCCGAGCTGGCGAAGGTGATGGCGTCCGCCCCCGCGGCGATCAGGCCCTCGGCCGTCGCGGCGGCCTCCTCGTCGGGGACGGCGTCGTAGACGATGGTCTGGCGGACCTCGAGCCCCAATCGCTCCAGGCCGGCGACCAGGGTGTCGCTGGCCGGGTCGCCACGGACGAAGAGCACCTTCTGCCCCGAGTACACCTGGTCGCGCAGGACCTCGACGAGGTCCGCGGCGGTGGCGCGTTCCGGCACGACGTCGGCGGTGAGGCCGTACGCCGCCACCGCACGGGCGGTCGCCGGCCCGACGCAGGCGATGCGCGTGCCGGCGAGCGTGCGGGCGTCGAGGCCGCGCTCGCGGATCGCCCCGAAGAAGGGATGCACCGCGTGGGCGGAGGTGAAGCAGATCCACCAGAAGGAGGCGACGTTGGTCACGCACCAGTCGAGGTCCTGGTAGTTGGGCACCTCGCGGATGGTGAGGACCGGCAGCTCCAGCGCGTCCGCCCCCAGGGTGCGCAGGCTCGCCGCCAGTTCCGAGGCCTGGTCCCGGGTGCGAGTGACGACGATGCGGCGGCCGAACAGCGGCCGGCGTTCCAGCCAGCGGAGTTGGGCCCGCAAGCGGACGACCTCGCCCACGACTAGGGCGGTGGGGTTCTCCAGGCCCGCCGCCTCCACGGCGGCGGCGATGCCCGCCAGGTCGGAGACCACGGTGCGCTGCCGCGGCGTCGTGCCGCTGGCGATCGCCGCCACCGGGGTCGCGGCGGGCCGCCCGGCGTCCCGCAGGGCCCGGGCGATGCCGGCGACCTCCGCCAGCCCCATCAGGATGACCAGCGTGTCCGGCTGCCGCCCGTAGGCCGCCCAATCCACCGCGGCCTCCGGGCGCCCGGGCCGCTCGTGGCCGGTGATCACGGCGAAGGAAGCCGCCACGTCGCGGTGCGTGACCGGGATGCCGGCGTAGGCGGGCACGGCGGTCGCCGCGCTCACCCCCGGCACCACCTCGAAGGGCACGCCCGTCGCCACGAGCGCCAAGGCCTCCTCCCCGCCCCGCCCAAAGACGAAGGGGTCGCCGCCCTTGAGCCGCACGACCTCCAGGCCCCGCGCCGCCCGCGCGACCAGCAGGCGGTGGATGTCCGTCTGGCTGAGGGTGTGCTGCCCAGGACCCTTGCCCGCGAAGATGCGCTCGCACCCTTCCGGGCAGTGCTCCAGCAAGGCCGGGTTCACCAGGCGGTCGTAGATGACGACGTCGGCCGCCTGCAGGACCTCTCGGCCGCGCAGCGTGAGCAGACCAGGGTCCCCGGGGCCGCCACCCACCAGGTAGACCCGCCCACGGGGCTCCGGCTCCGGCTCCGGCTCCGGCTCCGCTGCCCCGGGCTCCGCTGCCCCGGGCCCCGCTGCCCCGGGCCCCGCTGCCCCGGGCTCCGCTGCCCCGGGCTCCGCTGCCCCGGGCTC
>DAHWHV010000231.1 GCA_027335545.1 Clostridia bacterium | reverse complement strand
GGGCCCGCGCCGGCACCGGCGCACCGGCCCGGCCCCGCGGCGGACGCCGCCCGACCCGTCCGATCGGGAACGCCGATCGCTTTGCCCAGAACTTCGGAATTCCCCTGCGCCACACCTTCCGGTAGCATCCGGGCGGGAGGGACCGTCATGCCGACGCCGCAGACGCTGTTCGAGAAGATCTGGGACCGGCACGTGGTGACCCAGGCCCCCGGGGCACCCGCGCTCCTGTACATCGACCTCCACCTGGTCCACGAGGTGACCTCGCCGCAAGCCTTCGAGGGCCTGCGTCTCGCGGGACGGACGGTGCGCCGCCCCGATCGCACCTTCGCGACCGTGGACCACAACGTGCCCACCGAGGGGCGCGCCCGGCCCATCGCCGACGCCGTGTCGGCCAAGCAGATCGAGACGCTGGCGCAGAACTGCCGCGACTTCGGCATCCAGCTGTACGGCCTGGACGACCCCGGCCAGGGCATCGTCCACGTGATCGGCCCCGAGCAGGGCCTGACGCTGCCCGGCAAGACGATCGTCTGCGGCGACAGCCACACCAGCACCCACGGGGCCTTTGGCGCCCTGGCCTTCGGCATCGGCACCAGCGAGGTCGAGCACGTCCTGGCCACCCAGTGCCTCTGGCAGGCGCGACCCAAGACGATGGAGATCCGGGTGGACGGAAGCCTGCCCTATGGCGTCACGGCCAAGGACGTCATCCTGGCGATCATCGGCCAGATCGGAACCGCCGGGGCGACGGGCTACGTGGTGGAGTACCGGGGCCCGGCGCTGCGGAGCCTGACCATGGAGAACCGGATGACCATCTGCAACATGTCCATCGAGGCGGGGGCGCGCGCGGGGCTGATCGCCCCGGACGAGGCGACCTTCGCCTACGTGGAGGGCCGGCCGCACGCCCCCCGGGGTCGGGATTGGGAGCGGGCCCTGGAGCAGTGGCAGGCGTTGCCGAGCGATCCTGGAGCAGCCTTCGACCGCAGCGTGGTCCTGGACGCCGGACGCCTGGCCCCGCAGGTCACCTGGGGGACGAGCCCGGGGATGGTCGTGGGCATCGACGGCCGGGTGCCGGACCCCGCCGGCTTCACCGACCCCGACGAGCGGCGGGCGGCGGAACGGGCCCTGGTCTACATGGACCTGCAACCGGGCACCCCGATCCAGGGCATCGCCGTGGACCGCGTGTTCCTGGGGTCCTGCACCAACGCCCGCATCGAGGACCTGCGGGCCGCCGCTGCCGTGGTGCGGGGACGGCACGTCGCCGCCGGCGTGCGGGCGATGGTGGTCCCGGGTAGCCAGGCCGTCAAGGCGCAGGCCGAGGCCGAGGGCCTCGACGCGCTCTTCCGCGCGGCCGGCTTCGATTGGCGCGAGTCGGGGTGCAGCATGTGCCTGGGCATGAACCCCGACATCCTGCAGCCCGGCGAACGGTGCGCCTCGACCTCCAACCGGAACTTCGAGGGCCGTCAGGGGCGCGGCGGGCGGACCCACCTAGTCTCCCCGATCATGGCGGCCGCCACCGCGTTGGAGGGGCACTTCGTCGACGTGCGGGAGTGGGAACTCGCCCTGGTCTGAGGGCCGGGGGCGGGGCCGGCCGCTCCGGGCGCCGGGACCCGCGGGTGCCGGGCCCGGGAGGGACAGAGGGGGTGGGAGGCGTGGACGAGGTCGGGCAGGCGATCCGCGCGGAATTCACGCATCAGGCGGAGGCCTTCGCCCGGGCGTCCGTGTACCAGCACGCGGCGACGCTGGAGGCGTTGCTGCTCGCGTTGCCGCTGGCGCCCGGGCAGGCCTGGCTGGATGTGGCCTGCGGGCCCGGCATCGTCAGCCGGGCCCTGGCCGGGCGCGTGGGCGCGGTGGTCGGCGTCGACCTGACCCCCGCCATGGTGGCCAAGGCCACGGCCGAGGCCGCGGGCCTGCCCGGACTGCGCTTCGTCGCGGGGGACGCCGCCGCGCTACCCTTCCCCGACGCCGCCTTCGACGGGGCGGTGACCCGCTTCTCCTTGCACCACATCCCGGCCCCGGCCCGCGTTGTGCGGGAGATGGCGCGCGTGGTGCGGCCCGGCGGAACGGTGGCGGTCGCCGACCACCTCACCTCCGCCGACTCGCGCACGGCCGCCTGGCACCACGACATCGAGCGCCTGCGGGATCCTTCACACTGGCTCTCCCTGTCCCCGGGGGCCTTCTTCGGCCTGGGCGGGGAGGTCAGCGGCCCCGCGGGGCCGCTGGAGGTGGTCCACCGGGAGACGCGGGCCTACGACATCGACTTCGAGGAGTGGCTGACGCGCGGCTCCGGCGGAGCGGCCCAGCGGGCGCTGATCACGCGCCTGCTGGCCGAGTCCCCCTCTGAGGGCCCGCGCATCTTCGGCCTGGAGGACGGGCGCATCCGGATGGAGCTCGGGATCGCCGTGTGGCGCAGGCGGCCCTGACCGGGGGCGGGGCGACGGGCTCCCCGGCGGCCCCGCCTCAGCAGCCGCCGGCCGGGACGCGGGGTCCCCGCGAGTCGGGGCAGCCGACCATCCCACCCGGGGGGTGCCGAGCGGCGGGGCTCCAGAAACCGGGACGGGAGACGCGGCTCCAGGCGGGGAGGCCAGGCCGGGGCTCCGCCGGGCAGGTGGGGCCCGGAGGGGCCCGGAGCCCGGAGAGGAACGGGAGACCGGGATGCCTCCGCCGCCCCTGGACGCACGGCCGCGGCGCGCGGTGCCCGGCCGGACTCCCGCGGCCATCTGGCCCGCATGCTCGCAACATGCCCCGAAGCGCAAGGCCCCGGAGTGCCCCAGAGTGCTTGGGAGGGAACGCCGATGACGCCCTTTCGCGTGCACACCGGCCGCGTGGCCCCGCTGGACCGCGTGAACGTGGACACCGACCAGATCATCCCCAAGCAGTTCCTGAAGCGGATCACCCGGACCGGCTTCGGCCCCGCGCTCTTCTACGACTGGCGCTACGAGGCCGACGGCGAGACGCCGCGCGCCGACTTCGAGTTGAACCGGCCCGAGTGCGCGGGGGCCACCATCCTGGTCGCGGGACCGAACTTCGGTTGCGGCAGCTCCCGGGAGCACGCCCCCTGGGCCCTGCTGGACTACGGCTTCCGCGCCCTGATCGCCCCGTCCTTCGCGGACATCTTTTACAACAACTGCTTCCAGAACGGCATCCTGCCGGTACGGCTGCAGGCGGAGGCCGTGGCGGGGCTGTTCGGCCGCATCCGGGCGGCCGGCGCCGCCGGCTACACGCTGACCGTCGACCTGGAGGCCTGCGAGGTGCGCGACGGCGCGGGCTGGCGCCAGCCCTTTGCCATCGACCCCTACCGCCGCGCATCGCTCCTGGCCGGCCTGGACGACATCGGCCGGACGCTGCAGCAGGGCGACGCCATCTCCGCCTATGAGGCCCGGTACACGGCGGGTCTGCCCAGCACCTGAGCGGCCGCCGGCCGAGGCCGGGCCGGGGGGACACACACGGGGTGCGGCGGGGGCGAGGGACTGGGCCCGGGGCGGGGAACCGCGGCGCGGGGGGCCGGAGCGCGCGCTCGGCCCTCCCCGGCCCCTGCCGGGCGGAGCGGCGCCGCCTGTCGAATTCGGAGCACCCGGCCCACCCTCTACGCCGCCACACCCGTGGCGAGCGGATCAGGCTCCAGCCGGTGCATAGCCGCGCGCGCCGGCGGTGATGCTAGGGGCGCTCGCAGCAATCGGTTCACATCTCCGATCCCATCGCGATCGGCGCCCACGGCGCAAAGATGGCGATGTAACGGATGAGCCGATAGCGCTGCGAGCGTTTGCGTTCCCGGCCGTGGGGTCGGCGCGCCCCAGGGGGCAAGGCGGGACCGCCGGCCCGAGCGGCCGGCCCCTGGCGGCGGGCCCGGCGGCACGCTCGCGGGCGGCCCAGTTGTCCAGCCAGAGGGAGAAGGCGAAGTCGCTGCGCCACCCGGCCCAGGCCAGACCCGCCTCCTGCAGCGCCTGCTCGTCGCAGCGCCCCGGCAGGCCGTTCAGGCGCGCCCACGCGCGCTGCAGGCCGACATCACCCGCGGGGAGGACGTCGGGGTAGCCGGCCACACGCAGCAGGATGTACTCCGCCGTCCAGCGGCCCACGCCCCGAAACCGGCACAGCTCGGCGACGGCCTCCGCCGTCGGCTGCCCGAAGGCCTGCTCCGGCGTCCAGCCACCGGAGGTGAGGGCACGGGCCAGCCCCAGCAGGGCCTCCGCCTTCTGCCGGCTCAACTGCAGGCGGCGCAGGTCTTCGACCGAGGCCCGGGCGAGCCCGTCCGGGCCAGGGAAGACCCAGACGGGCCCCGCGGGACCGGCCACCTCCGGGCCGTAGTGCCGGGCGAGGCGGTCCTTGAGCTGTGCCGCGAACGACAGCGTGATCTGCTGTCCGAGGATGGTCCAGGCCATCCCCTCGAAGGCGGCGGCGAACTGCACGGGCCGGATGCCCCCATACGTTCCGTGCAGCCAGCGATGCGCGGCGGGATTCGCGGGCAGGTCCGCGGGCGGCAGCAGCGGGCCGGCGCCCGCGTGCAGGACGTGTCGGGCAATGGAGGCGTCTCCGTAGGCGGTCACGCCTCCGGGTACCGCGTGCAGGGTCAGCGATGCCGCCCCCCGACCACCGTGATACCAGAGTGTAAGGTCGCTGGCCGTGCCCGTCGTGGTGTAGGCGGGAAAGGCCTGCAGGAACCTCAGTTGCCCCTGGAGGCGGTGGTCCGGCGCGGAGACCAGCCTCAGCCCCTGCGCCGCCCCTTCAGCCACCCGGCATCCCGCCAAGGCCCCCGCAGCGGGGCGGGGCTCCGGCCGCGGAGCGACGCCGCAGGGCCCGGGCCTGCCCGCGCTTTGCGGCAGGCGTGGCGGCCAGCAGGGCCAAGGGGCCGGGCCGTGTCCGCGCCGAGCGCATCAGTCCTCCTCGGGCCAGCCCAGGGCGCGGCGCCCGGCCGGGGTGATCATCTCCGGCGTCCAGGGAGGCAGCCAGACCAGCTGCAACTCCACGCCGGTGACGCCCGGCACGGGCTCCAGCGCCCGGTGCACGGCGTCGTTGATCGCCGCGTGCAGCGGGCAGCCGGGTGTGGTCAGCGTCATCTCGATCGTCACGCCGCCGCCCGGACGGACACCCAGGTCGTAGATCAGCCCCAGGTCTACGATGTTCAGGCCGATCTCCGGGTCGATCACGCCGCGCAGCGCCGCGAGCACCGCCCCCTCGTCGGCGAGGCCGCCGGCGCCCGGCGCGGCTTCGGCCTCGTGCCCGGCCTCGTGTCCGACTTGGTATTCGGCCTCGTCTTCCGCTGCGTGTCCGGCTGCATGGGCCACGCGCACCATCCCCCACCCGCACCACCGGCGTGACTCCCCGGAGGGCGCCCGCCGCCACCAGCGTAGCGGCCGGCGCCGCGCGGCGGGGTGACCTGCGTCACCAACCCCCTGTATCCTGTGACCGGCCGCACGCCAGCCGTCCGGCTATGCTACCCCACGATGGCCGAACCGCAAGGGCCGAGGGCGCGCGTCGGCCGCCCGGGGCTCCGGTGGCGGTCGGGTTGCGGGGCGCGCCCTGGCAGGTGCGGTGTGACGGGGGGATGGCGATGCCCGACGGGCGTGGAGCGCCGATGGTGGTCGACGTGCGCGAGGACCTGCGCCGAGGGCGGCAGCCGTTGCGCCGCATCCTGCAGGCGCTGCAGGTGGTGGCCCGGGGCCAGGACCTGCTGCTGCTAGCGACGTTCGAGCCCGTCCCCCTCTACCGGCTGGCGGCCTTGCGCGGCTTCGCGCACGAGGCCAGGCCACTTCCGGGCGGGGACTGGGAGGTGCGCTTCCGCCGCCGCGGGCGCGGGGACCGGCCGCCGGCGGAACGCGCGCGGCCCAGTGGCGACCGCCAGCCGCCTCTCGGCAACGGAGTCGCGCCGCCTCAAGGGGAGGCGCGGTGGACGCGCCTGGACAATCGGGGTCTGGAGCCGCCCGAACCGATGGTGCGCACCTTTGGGGCGCTGGGCCACCTGCCCGTCGGCGAGGTGCTGGAGATCCACAACGACCGGCGGCCGCTCTTCCTCTATCCGCACCTGGAGGAGCGGGGCTACCACTACCAGACCGTGGATGGACCGGACGGTTCCGCCTTTGTGCGGGTCTGGCGAGAGGCGGCGGGCGACGTTGGCGCCCCCCTCACCGCGTCGGATCGGCCGTCGGGCGACCCAGGGCACGCGCGGTGACCTGCGTCACAGGCCGGGCCCGGGCCCGGCGTTACGCTGGGACCGACGCCTGCGCCCCGAGCCGCCGGTGCCCGGCGGCTCAACCGAGACCAAAAGGGGGATGGATCGTGGCCGAGCCCGTCGCGACGACGCTGGATGTCCGCCCGCTGCCCCCCAGGGAGAAGCACGCCCGCATCCACGCTGCCTTCAGCGCCCTGGCGCCGGGGACCGCGCTGCTGCTCATCAACGACCACGACCCGAGGCATCTGCGCTACGAGTTCGCGGCCGAGCACCCCGGGGAGTTCGACTGGGACTACGTGGAGAGCGGGCCTGAGGTCTGGCGGGTGCGCATCGGCAAGCTGGCGGCGGCGTCCGCCGGGGACGGGCCGGCCCGCCCGGAAACGGGGGCGCGCGCGGGTGAGCCCGCGGAGCCGGCGACATTGCCGGTCACCTTGGATGTGCGCGAGGATCTGCGGGCCGGGCGGGAGCCCTTCGCCCGGATCATGCAGGCGGTCGACGGCCTCACGCCGGGCCAAGCGCTGGTCCTCTACGCCACGTTCGAGCCGGTGCCGCTGCTGGGAGTCCTGGAGGGTCGCGGCTTCAGCCACCGCTGCCGCGAAATCGGCGGCGGGGATTGGGAGGTCCGCTTCGAACCCCGGTCGTAGATCTCGGGCCGCCAGCGTGGTCGGCCCCGGACAGAGAAGGGGGTGCGCCGCCCTTGGCCTGCGACCCGGACGCGCTCGCCGACCTGTCCGTCTTCGCGGCGGTCTCCGCCGAAACTCTGCGGACGGTCGCGGAGGCGACATCCATCCGGCATTACCGGCGCAACATGTTCGTCTTCGCCGAGGGCGAACCCGCCGAGAGCCTGCACTTCGTGCTGACGGGCCGGGTGCGCGTCTTCCGCGACACCGCCGGCGGCCATGAGCAGACCCTACAGGTCCTGGAGCGCGGCGGGCTCCTGGCGCTGGCGTGCTTCGTCGACGGGCGGCCCTACCCGGCCTCCGCCCAGACCGTGGTGGAGAGCACGGTCGGCAGCATTCGCAATCCCGACCTGGCGCGGCTGGCCCAGGCGCATGGCGATCTGGCCTGGACCCTGCTGCAGCAGTTGGCGTCCCGGCTGGCCTGGGCCCAGGGCCGCATCTACGACCTGGCGCTGCGCAGCGCCACCGGCCGCGTGGTCTCCGCGCTGCTGCAGTTCGCGCGCGAACACGGCGCCAGGGACGGGCAGGGACGCTTCACCGTCAACCTCCCCCTCACCCACCGCGAGCTCGGCCAGCTCACCGGCGTCTCCCGCGAGACGGTCACCCGCACGCTGGGCCAACTGCGCGGCACCGGCGCCGTGCGCTGGACGGACGACGGGCTGCTGGTCGTCGATCCGGCGAAGCTCGACGAGTGGCTGCAGGCGTAGCCGCCTGCGGGGAGCCGGGGTTGCCCCGCGGGAGGAGGACGGCGGTGTGATCTTCGTCATCACCGAGCCCTGCATCGGGGTCAAGGACGCCTCGTGCGTCGAGGTCTGCCCCGTCAACTGCATCCACGAGGGGGAGGACCAGTACTACATCGACCCTGACGAGTGCATCGGCTGCAGCGCCTGCGCGACCGTCTGCCCCGTCAACGCGATCTATGACGAGGACGAGCTCCCTGAGCAGTGGCGTTCGTACACGCAGAAGAACGCGGCCTTCTTCAAGCAGCGGTAGGGCGGTGGGCTGGGGCTGCGGGCGGGGCCGCCCGTAGCCCCAGCCGGTCGTCCGGGGACTGAGGCCTCTCCGCCGCAGCGGGCCCGGGGCGAGTCGGTTCTGCGCTGCCCGCCGCGGGCGATGGGGTCGGTTGTGACCGGTGACCGGTGGGGGGTTCGAGCGCGGCGGGCGTCGACACGCGCTTGCCCCGCGCGCCCGGAGGTGGTACCCCCGACGCAAACGAATGGGGCATCCGCCGGCGCGCGGTGCGGCGCCAGGCGCCTGTC
>DAHWHV010000656.1 GCA_027335545.1 Clostridia bacterium | reverse complement strand
GCGCGCAGGGCCTCCAGGTCCAGGCCCAGGGCCGCCTCCAGGGCGTAGGGCAGGGCGAGGGTGGGGAGGACCTCCGCGTGTCGTTGCAGCGCCGCGGCCCCCGCGCGCAGGGCCGCGCAGCGCTGCGCGGCCTCGGCCCCGAGCAGGAAGGCCCAACCCCGCTCGGCCGCGGCGGCGATTGGGTCGGCCAGGGTCGCGAGTGCCTGGCGGCCCGTGGCGTCCAGGGACGGCGCGGGCAAGGCCAGGGCGGCGCAGAACGCGGCGGCGGCCGCCTCCAGTTCCGCGCCCCGCACCGCGACACGACCGGTGCAGGACCGCAGGTCGGCCTGCCAGCGGGCCGACCAGGCCCGCTGGCGCAGCGGGACCAGGGCGTCCCCCGGCCGTAGCCCGGCGGCCGCCGCCAGCAGGCCGAGCCGCCGCGCCTGCTCACCCAGCGCGGCGAGTTGTGCGGCGTCGTGCGCCTCGGCGCCCTCCCAGGCCAGCGGGACGCCGGGGACCTCGGGGCCCTGCAGCACCAGGACCACGGCCGTGTGGACCGTGAGCCCGTTGCCGTGGGGCGCGTGCAGCCGCTCATGGGAAGCGGCCAGGGCCTGGCGCAGCTCGGCCACCCGGGCGCAGGCCCGCTCCCAGGGATCGGTCCCCGGGGGCCCTGGCGGGTCCGCGGCGGGCGGGGCCGCCTCCGGGCCGGGGGCCCCCAGGGGGGGGCCGCTGGCCGGGGCGGCGTCGGCGGCCCGCTGCAGTTGGGCCAGGACGGCCGTCTTGCTGGCCTTGTTGGAGTGCAGCTCCAGGCAGAAGGGGCCCAGCCCCGCGGCCTCGAGGCGGCGGCGCACGACCTGCAGGGCCTCGCGCTTCTCGGCGATGAACAGGACGGAGCGGCCCTCGGCCATGGAGTGGCAGAGGAGGTTGGTGATCGTCTGGCTCTTGCCGGTGCCCGGCGGCCCGATCAGGACGAAGTCCTGACCACCCGCCGCCGCGAGCACCGCCGCCAACTGGGAGGAGTCCGCGGGCAGGGGACAGTGCGTGGTCTCTGGCGGCTGCAGCGCATCCAGCGCGCGGCGATCCGGGAAGCGACGCACGTGGGGGTAGGGCTCGCGGGAGGCCGCGACCAGGTGGCGCACCACCCGGTTGCGCCCCAGGGCGCCCAGCCGGTCGACCATGTCCTTCCACATGAGGAACTTGGTGAACGAGAAGGTCCCCAGGGCGACCTCGGGCACCACCTCCCAGCCCCGCAGTTCCTTACAGCGCTCGGCGACCAGCTGCCAGACGGCCGCGACGTCGACCCCCGCCGCGCCCTCCGGCAGGACGTCGCGCAGCTCCGGCAACGGCAGCTGGAAGTCGCGCTCCAGCATCTGCAGCAGGGTCGGGTTGACCCGCGGCTCCTCGTCGTCGTCCGGGCCGAGGCGGAACCCCGCGCGCACGCTGCTGCGCTCCAGGCGCACCGGCCAAAGCAGCAGCGGGGCGCGGCAGGGCTGGGTGGGGCGGTCCGCCCGGGTCCAGACCAAAAAGCCCAGGGCCAGGTGCAGCGTGTTGGCGCCATTTTCCTGCAGGCCGGTCCGCGCCGTGCGGTAGAGCGTCAGGAGGCGCCCCGTCAGCTCCTCCGGCGGGAGCCCGACGGGGACCTCCCCGCGCTCCAGGGCGGAGGCGGCGTAGGCGCGGACGAGTTCGGCCTGGCCGCGGCCCTCATGCAGTGCCGCGCTGCGGGGGTCGGGCCCGCTCATCAGGGCGGGACGGGGGACCAGTCGCAGCGCCCGCCCCCGCGCCAGGCGGTGGGCCAGGGCCGCGGGGTCGGGGGCGTCCAGCGCCAGGGAGGTGCGCGTGGCGCGAAAGTTCAGCAGGCGGTTGCGCAGGGTCAGGTCGAGGAGCCGTCCCTGCCAGTGCAGCAGGCGGTCCGGGGGGCGCCCCGCCCCCGTAGGCGTGCCCTCAGGGGGCGCCACCCCGTCCAGGGCCGGGGGACCCTCGAAGGCCGGTGGCGCCGCCGGGCCGACCTCCGGCCCCCCGGGGTCGGGGGCGTCCGCCGCCGCGGCCAGGGGGAGGACCGCCTCCATCCGGGCCCGCCGGACATCCAGCGCGACGACCCAGGGCGGCGCGTCCAGTTGCCGGGCGGCATGCTCGACGGCCGCGCGGAAGGTGGGGGCGGGCCGCTGCGTCGTCAGCGTCGTCTCCAGGGCGACCAGTTCACCCAGGCGCAGGCGCGTGCGTAGGCCCGCGGCGTCGTCCTGCACGGCCGCCGGGAAGCAGTCGTCGACCAGCCAGCAGCCGAGCAGGGCGTGGCCGGGCAGGATCACCACCACGGGGTGGAGGTGGCACTGCTCCAGACAGGCGGCCAGCAGCAGGGTGGTGTCCAGGCACGTGGCCAGCCGCCCGTCCCAGATCTGGGCTGGGGAGCGGATGCGCTGCCCCATCTCCTCGAAGCCGAGCGGGGGAAGGGCGTAGGTGAGCCCCAGCCCGCAGATCGCCCCCCAGACCGCCTCCGCCAGCTGCCAGGCCCGCTGCCGGCCCCCCGGGCCGTAGCCGTCCAGGCGCGCCGCCAGGCCCT
>DAHWHV010000653.1 GCA_027335545.1 Clostridia bacterium | reverse complement strand
CCGCGGTGCGCCGCCATCACGCTCTCGCGCCGGCCGCCGGTGAGCGCGCCGCCGACGCAGCCGCCGCCGGCCGCCGTCTGCACGTCGAAGGCGTTGGCGTGCAGGAGGGCGCCGAGGCCCGGCAGCACCCGGCGATAGGCGTCCATCGCCCCGCGGAAGGCGGCGGCGACCGCCAGGGGGGGCATCGCGCCCGGCGCGTGGAAGACGTCCAGGTGCACGATCTGGCCGCTCTGGCGGCGCCCGTAGAAGAACTGGCCGGCGTCGCGGTCGATGAGGACCGTGACGGTGTCCGCGTCCGATGGGTGGAGGACGTGCACCCGGGTACTCGCCACCGTGGACTCGCCGATGCGTGCCCCGCCGCTCAGGGCGTCCAGCAGCCGCCGCCCCGCCGCCGCCGCCGCCGCCAGCGACCGGGGGGGGAGCAGATCGCCGCGGGCGCCGCTCACACCAGGTCTCCGGGGGCCACGGGCGCCTCGCTGGCAGGGGTGCCGGCCGGCGAGGCGGGCGACCACATCTCCGCGGGCGGCAGGTCCGCGAGAAAGCGGGCCGGGGCGTGGGGCGCCAGGGGTGGCAGGCGGCTGGGGTCAGCCAAGCGGAACGCCGCTGTCCCCGATCCATCCCGCGGGGCGGGAGCGGAGGCCGGCAGTCCGGCTGTGGGCGCGGCGTCGCACGCGCCAACGGGAGGCGGGAGGCGCCGCGCGAAGGTGCGGCCCATGCGCCCGAGGACTTGCCCCAGGCGGGAGCCGCCGTTCCGCGCCGCTGTCCCGCCATGCGCCGGCGGCGGGCCCTGAGGCGCCGCGGCCGCGTGCTGCGCCCCACGCTCGCCGGCGATCGCGCCACCCGCGGCGGCTGGGGTGGACGCTGCGTGTGCTGACCGGGCAGCCTCCAGCGCGCACCCCGGGTCCGCGGTGTCCCTGCGCTCGATCACCGTGGGCGGGGGCGCCGGGTGGGGCGCCTTCTGCTGGCCGGACGCACCGCCGGCCCCCGCCAGCCATGAGGCCTCCGGCTCCGGCCCCTGCGCCGCTCCCGCCGCACGCCCCAAGGACTGCACGAGTTGGGCCAACTCGTCGGGGTCCAAGCGGTGGCGCAGCACCGACGGGGCCACGCCCCCCAGGTCGGTCAGGGTCACCGCCGCGCGGCCGGCACGCAGCGCGGTGAGGACGGCCGCCGCCTGCCAGGCCAGCACAGCCCGCAGGCTCTCCAGTTGGCAGTCGCAATAGGTTTGCGCCAGCAGCATGCGTAACCGATCGGGCACGGCCGGCGTGGCCGCGGCGGCAAGCGCCAGCAGCGCGGCGCGCAGGCTCGCCGTGCTCGCGCTGGCCTCGGCCAGGGGCTGGGGCGGGCCATCCTCCCGCGACGTACGGGGCAGGCGCCCCGCAGCCTGGCCGGGCGACGGATCCGCCTCCCGGGGCCACGGTTCCGCGGCGGCTCTGCGCTGCCCGGGTGCCGCGGAGTCCATCGACCCTGGAACGCCGTCGTCGCTCAGAGCCCGATGCCCGCCGCGGGCGGCCAGGCTGGCCGCCGCCCCGTCCGCCCTCGCCAGCACGGCAAACACCGTGGCCGGCTCCGCTGGCCGGCGCATGGCGACCGCCAGGTCGAAGCGGTCGGCCAGTTGCCGCCGGACATCGGCCAGCGGTCCCGGCTCCTCGTCGGGGTTGCTTGCGGCCCATACGGAGACGTTGCAGGTGAGGACGACCGGCGGCAGCCCCGGCTCTTCGACTTGCAGGCGGCCGGGCTTGGTGCCCATGACGTCCAGCAACGCGTCCGCCAGTTCCGGCGAGGTGTCGGCCAGGCGGTTGATCTCGTCCACAAAGACCACACCGCGGTGGGCACGGGCCAGAGTGCCCGGCAGGAGCGCCGCCTCCGCGCGGTCGGGGGCCGTGAGCCGCCCGAGATCGATACTGCCCACGACGGTGCCGATGCGCGCGGACGCCGACACCTCCAGGAAGGGCGCCGGGACCCACTCGCTGCCGAGGCCCGCCCGCGCCGCGGGATCCAGGGTACGGTGCAAGGGGCAGTGCGGCCGCTCGGGGTCACAATTGTACAGACAGCCGCGGATGCGGCGGATGGGCGGGAGGAGACCCGCTGCGGCGCGGATGACCGTGGTCTTGCCGGTACCGCGCAGGCCCTCGACGTGGACGTGCAGGGTCTGCTGGCGTAGACAGGCCAGCAGAGAGAGTTCCAGAGCCCGCTGCAGATCCTCGTTGCCGCTGTGCCGCACGAACTCCCCATAGGCGGGCAAGCGCCATCCCCCCTGACCGGCGGGCGGCGCGCGGGGCTGGACCGCGCGCGCCTGGGCGCGGCGGCCCGCCGCAACCCCGGAATATAGGCTGGGCGGGGGATGGGGTGTTTATGCGCCTGCCGGGCGCGACAGACCGCCCCCCGCCGGGGTGGGTGCGGCTGGTGGTCCCGGAGGACCGCGAAACGGTCGCGCCAGTCGGTGCCGCGGGGCAGGCGGCGGGGTGCACGAATGCCGACGGGGTTACCACCGACCCGGCACG
>DAHWHV010000652.1 GCA_027335545.1 Clostridia bacterium | reverse complement strand
CCCGGGCCGCCGGGCCGCCGCCGGCCCAGGCGCCCCCCCGCCAGCCCCAGGCCGCCCACGCCGACCAGGACCCCCAGCAGGGCGAGGGCGACGCAGGCACCCAGTAGCACCGGGGTCCGCCCCTGCGTTGGCCCGCCGTAGGCCGCGCGCAGCAGCGGCGGTGGCACGGCGCCGCCCGCCCAGACCGTGAAGCGCGAGGACCCCGTCGCCGCACCGGCCGTCCAGACGACGGTATACAGGCCCGGGGCCAGCCGCGGGAGGGGGACCGTGAGCGTGTCGCCGCGGCGCTGCGGGGGGCCGTTGCCCAGGCTCTCCCGACCGGCGTTGAAGACCTGCACGTCGGCGCGGCTGGCCTGGGCGCCGGGCAGGCGGACCACGACGAGGCGTGGGGGGGTGGTGAGCACCGCCCCCGGGGCCGGCCGCACGCGGGCCGGCCCCGGGGGCGCGGCGAGGGCGGGTGCGCCGGCCGCGAGCCACGCGAGCCACGCCAGCCAAAGGACGGGGACCAGCAGGGCCGGTGCGGCGACGCGCCGGGCGCGGGCGAGGCGCGACAGGAGATGGCGCAGACGCAAGAGCGAATCCACCCAAACTGTGGAGAAGTTGGCGGCACCCGTGCGGCGCACCCCGCCGGCTAGGCGGGCGCTCCGCGCAGGACCGCTGGACCGCGTGCGGGCGGCGGCCCCCACACCGTAGCACGTCCGGGGCCTCCGCGGCGAGGGCCAGGCGCCGTGGCGGCAGCCGTTCGCCCCGGGGCGAGATCAGCCTACGTGTTGCAGGGCCGGAGGCACGTGCAGCGGGGGGAGGCGCGGGTCGTTGATGACGTAGACGCGTAGCGTCTGGACGCCGAAGTTCGCCAGTTGACGGGGCGTATCCCAGAAGAAGAGGTCGATACGGTCGCCCCGGATCGCCGAGCCCGTGTCCGCGGCCAGGGCCAGCCCGTAGTGCTGCACGTAGAGACGGGTGCCCAGGGGGATGACGCGCGGGTCCACGGCGACCACGCCGTACGCCAGCGGCACGCCGATGGCCGAGGGCTGACCGGTCCAGTGGCCGTTGCTGGCCCAATTGGCGCTGTAGGCCGTGGCGCGCATGGTCAGGACCCTGGCGTAGCGGTAGAAGTGCCCACCCGCCCGGACGAGGTCCGTGGCGGTGCCGACGGCCACCACGGCCGGGTGCGGGGCGCGGAGCACCTGGGCGGAGAAGACCTTGCTCTCCAGAAGGTGGACCAGCGGGTGGATCATGGGGTGGGTCATGGGGCTGGCCATGGGCGTGGATGGCCGTACGGCCGAAGGCGACCCGGGGGCGCCGCCGGCGGCCGGCAGGGCCCGGGGACCCCCGAAGATGTCGATGCCCCGCTGCCAGAGCGCGCCCGGGGCCCCCGGGGTGCGGACCTCCTGCAGCCCCTCCGGCAGGGACGGATCGTTCACGCTGGTGGTGGGGTAGGGCAGCGGCTGTTCGCGGGAGAAGGCCTGCGCGGTGTAGGGGCTGAGGTGGGCGGCGTGGGCGGCGTCGAGCACGGCGGCGGCCCACCCCGGGTGGTTGGCCATGCCGCGGGCGGTCACCAGTCCGGCCCCCAGCACCAGCAGCGAGGCGGCGACCTGACGCGGTGCACGCACGAAAACCACCCCCGGGGGAGTGTTCCCCGGGGGTGGCGGCTGTAAGGGCCCCTGCAGGGGTCAGCGCTGGAGAAGCCCCCGGCCCCGGCCGACGGGCGGCCGCGTTACGCCACGCGGCCGCCGTCCGGTCCGAGGATGCGGCTGATCGCCGTCGCCCGCAGGGCGTTGATCGCATCCGACCCGCCGAGCAGGAGGGCCAGCCGGTCGCGCATGCCGTCCTGCCGCCAGAGGCGCTCGTGGTGGCGGACCGAGGCCTCGCCCGCGGAGGCGTACCCCTCGATCAGGCGCTGGAACAGCCAATCCGGGTGCCGGAGGAGGAAGGCGGCCAGCGCGGGCCGCTCCGGCCCGCCGTCGTCCATGGCCTGCCAGACAGAGCGCAGGCCGGGCGCCCCGAGGTCGGTGAGGGCCCTGGACGCATCCTCCGACACCTCCGGGCTGCGGTGGTCCAGGGCGGCCACGAGCACCGGGATGATGTGGCGGGAGAACGCACGGCGACCGGCGAGCACCAGGGCCCCGGCGTCCGCCGCCGGCAGGGCCGGGACCTCGCGGGCCAGGGCCGCGACCGCCGCCTCTGGACGGTCGCCGCCCAGCGCGGCGCGGACCCGCTCCTGCGCCCGGCGGGCGCGCGCCGCGCTCGCCGACCGTCGCACCATGCCCATCCCCGTTGCGGCAAGCGCCAACACCACGAGTACGACCAGGACACCGACTCCGACCACGCGCAACCCGCCTCCCCCGAATCGCCGCTGCTCGCCCGTTCCGTAGCGGGGACCGCACCCACCGCATGGGTGGTATCCCCGATGGGTGGCACCCCGCATCCTGGAATGGCGGGGTCCTCGGGTCCTCTAAAGGGTCGCGATGGGCCCTCTATGAGCCCTCTATGAGCCCTCTATGGGCCCTCTCACGGGTCGCCACCCGGAGCGCACGCCCGGGGACGGCATCCCCGCTCCGGGTGGCGACCGCGCGGTGCCCATCGGCCTCGCCGTCCGGTCCGCCAGGCACGGGCGCCGACCCGGGGATCCCCGTCCGGGGGGCGGTCACCGGCCCGCAACGCCGAAGTGTGCGGGTGGCCCGCTCACGAACCGGACCATGCCCCCATTCGCCGGGAGGTGGGCGGCTCCTGCCCCTCGCCGGGCCCGCGCGGAGGCAGGCCCTGGCAGGGGCGCCATCCGGCGGGGCGGGCGGTCCCGACGGACCCCGGGCTGCCCCCCGCTCTGCGGCGCGCCCGCATCCCGCCCCACGCCAGGCACCCGCGGCTGCCCGCGCACCGGCCGGGGTCTGTCGTCGCCCGGGGCGCCGGGCCCTCCGGGGCGGGCGGAGGGCCGAGCTGCGGCGGCCGCGCCGCGTCCCCCCGAGGGTCTGGGGTTCCTCGGGCCGACGCGAGGCCTGGGGCTAGGCCTCGGGGTGGTCGCGCGCCGCGGCGTGAGCGATCTCGGCACGGCGGCCTTGCCTCCCCGCAGCCTCTACCGCACAATCGGGCGCGGTGGCCCGGTGGAATCCCGCGGCGGGCCGACCGTGGGAGCGGGCGCGGCCAGCGTCGGTTGGGCCTTCGACCCGGGGAGGGACGGGCCTCCGCCCCGCCCCGGGTCGGTGGACGCGGGAGGCCGTGCGCGGGTCCGGCCCCGCGCACGTTGGGGTGGCCGGCGTCCGGCTCCTGGCGCGGGTCGAGGTTGCGGAGGGGGTGGCCCAACTGGATGCATCGGGCTCCGGGACGCACGGACCCGAGGCGGCCGCGCCGGGGCCGGGGCAGCAAGCGGGGGGCGGGGCGATCGGGGGGGCGGGTGCCCCCGCGGCCACGGACAAGGCTACCTTCATCCCGACGCTCTTCGACCGGATCGCCCGCCACTACGACCTGATGAACATCGTCATGACCGCGGGCGTCTGGCGCCTGTGGCAGCGCGCCTTTCGACGGCGCTGCGGCATCGGTCCGGGGCAGGCGGTTCTGGACGTGGGGTGTGGGACCGCGGAGCTGAGCCTGCTGCTGGCCGGGCTGGTCGGCCCGTCCGGCCGGGTGACGGGGATCGACGTCTCCCCGGGGATGCTGGAGGTCGGCCGCGCCAAGGTCTTCGCCTCGCGCCACGCCGGGCGCATCCAGCTGCTGTTGGGGGATGCGACGGATCTGGGCTTCGCCGACGACAGCTTCGACGCGGCGGCCTCGGCCTTCGTCCTGCGCAACGTGGCGCATCTGGACCAGGCCCTGGCGGAGATCGCCCGCGTGGTGCGCCCGGGCGGGCGCGTCGCGCTGCTGGAACTCAGCCATCCGCCCGCGTCCTGGATCCGGCGCCCCTTCCTTTTCTACTTCCGCCGCATTCTGCCGCTTCTGGGCACATGGGCGGCGCGCGCCGGCTTGCCGGTCGCGCCCTACGCCTGGCTGCCCCAGTCCCTGCAGACCTTCCCCGGGGCGGAGGCCCTCGCGGCGCGACTGGAGGCGGCCGGCCTGTGCGAGGTCTCCTTCCTGCGCCTGACGGCGGGGATCGTCTGCCTGCACACGGCGCGCGTGGGGCCGGGCCGCAAGTCCGGAGACGCCTCGGGCGCTTGAGGCCCAAGCCAGCCGCGACCAGTGCCGCTGCGGGGGACGCGTCGCGCTCGTCCGTGGATCACGCCGGACCAGGCCCGCCGCTGGAGAGCCACCAGCCGCGGCGGGCCTGCGCGGCGACGGCGCCGGGGCGTTTGCCCGTCCCTCGGCGGAGTATTAGAATCTGGCCCGAACAGTGTTTGGAAAGGCCCTAGCGCCACGGGCGTGGGTGCCGTTTGCCCCCCGCCCGCCTGGTCGGTCCCCCTGCCCGGGCTGTGCCGCCCGTCGTTGGCCGCGGTCCCCGTGTTTTTCCGGTGCTCGCGGCGCTTGCGGTTTTTCCCAACGAAGGGACTTGTGGTCGTTGCACCTGCTCGCCGTCGGCCTGGATCAGCGCACGGCGCCCCTGGCGCTGCGCGAGCGCTGCGTCTACACCCCAGCGGATGCCTCCACCGTTCTGCCGGCGCTGGCGTCGGCGGACATCGCCGAGGTCGCGCTCCTTTGCACATGCAACCGCACGGAATTCTACGCGGCCGCCCCCGACCCCGCGACGGCGGTGCCCCGCCTCCGCGCGGAATTGGCGCGGCGCGCGGGTCTGGAGCCGGCGGCCCTGCGCGACCACCTGTATTGCCAGGTGGGGGCCGAGGAGACCCTGCGCCACCTCTGCCGGGTCGCCAGCGGCCTGGAGGCCCTGGTGCTCGGGGAGACGCAGGTCCTGGGGCAGGTGAAGGACGCCTACCTGCACTCGGCCGAGGCCGGGACCGTCGGCAAGTACCTGCACGGCTGCTTCCACCAGGCCCTGGGCTGCGCCAAGCGCGTGCACGCGGAGACCGGCCTGGCGCGGCACCCCGTCAGCGTCGGGGCGGCCGCCGTGGACTTCGCGCGGCAGGCCCTGGGCGAGTTGCGGGGGCGGGCGGCGGTCCTGGTGGGCGCGGGGGAGACGGCCGAGACGGTGGCCCGGCGCCTGCGGGAGGCGGGCTTTGGCCGGATCGACGTCGTGGGCCGCAGCGCGGCGCGGGCCGGTGAACTCGCCCAGCGCGTGGGGGGCGCCGCCTGGGGCCTGGAGGACCTCGCCGCGCGCCTGACCACCGCGGACGTCCTGGTCACCTCGACGTCGGCCGCGACCCCGATCGTGACGGTGGCCCTGCTGGAGCCCGTGCTCACGTGCCGCGACGGCCGGCCCCTGCTGATCGTGGACATCGCCGTGCCGCGCGACGTGGCCCCGGCGGTGGGGGGCCTGCCCGGCGTGCGGCTCTGCAACATCGACGACCTACAGGGGAGCGCGGCCGCCGGTCGGCGCGAACGGGGCCAGGAGGCGGCGGCGGCGGCCGGGATCGTCGAGGAGGCCGTGGCGGACTTTGGTGAGTGGTTGGCGGGGCAGGATGCCGTGCCGGTCATCCGTGCGCTCAGCGGCCGCTTCGAGGCGGTGGCGGCCAGCGAGGCGGAGCGGGCGTTGCGCCACCTGGGGGCGCTGTCCCCGCGCGAGCGGGAGGTGGTGCGGCAGCTGGCGCATGCGGTGGCGCGCAAGCTCCTGGACGCCCCGGTCCGCCGCCTCAAGGACCTTGCCGGCACGCCCGGCGGTCACGAGGCCGTCCGCGCCTTGGGGCAGGCCTTCGAGCTGGAGGTGCCGCCGGTCGTCGGCCTGCCGGCTGGGGGGGACGGGGTCCGGGCGGCCGGTGGCTGAGCCGGGCGAGGGCGCGCGGAGAGGCGGCGGGGAAGCGATGCGGTCGTACTACTTTCCGGCGTTCTTGGATTTGCGGGGCCGGGAGTGCGTGGTGGTGGGTGCCGGGGGTGTGGCGCTGGGCAAGGTGCTGGGGCTGCTGCCATGCGGTGCGGCGGTGCGGGTGGTGAGTCCGGAGGCGGAGCCCGGGGTGGCGGCGTTGGCGGCGCGGGGGAAGGTGCGCTGGGAGGCACGGGGGTACCGGCGGGGGGACCTGGCGGGGGCGGCGCTGGTGGTGGCGGGGACGGATGATCCGGCGACCAACGCGGCGGTGTACGAGGAGGCCGTGGCGGAGCGGGCGCTGGTGAACGTGGTGGACGTACCGGAGCTGTGCGGGTTCGTGTACGGGGCGGTGTTCCGGCGTGGGCGGCTGATGGCGGCGGTGTCGACGGGGGGGGCGAGCCCGGCGTTCGCGGCGCGGTGCAAGCGGGAGTTGGCCGCGGTGTGGGGGAGCGAGCACGGGCGGCTGGTCTCGGCGTACCGGCGGCTGCGGCCGTTTGTGGCGGAGCGGGTCCCGACGGTGGAGGGGCGCAAGCGGCTTTGGCAGGAGGCGGTGCGGTCGGACGCGGCGCTGGCGGACCTGCGGGCCGGGGCGCGCACCGCGGAGGTGGACGCGCGGCTGCGGGCCTGGGTGGAGGCCTGGGCCGCGGCGCAGGGTTTCGCCGCCGGGCCCGACGGCCGGCCAGCGGTGTCCCGGGTCGCGGCGGGGTCCGCATGACGGCGCGGCGGGCGCTGCGCATCGGGACGCGCCGGAGCGCCCTGGCCCTGGCCCAGGCCGAGTCGGTCCGGCGGGCCATCGAGTCGGTCTGGGCGCACGGGCCGGTGGAACTCGTGGAGATCGTCACCCGCGGCGACCGGTTGCAGCAGGCCCCGACGCTGGCGTGGGACGGCCGCGGCCTCTTCGTCAAGGAACTGGAGGCGGCCCTGGCGGCCGGGGCCGTCGATCTGTGCGTGCACAGCGCCAAGGACGTGCCCCCGGACCTGCCCGCCGGGCTGCCCCTCCTGGCGATCCTGCCGCGCGCGGACGCCCGCGACGCCCTCTGCGGCTCCACCCTGGCCGATCTGCCCCGAGGCGCGGTCGTCGGTACCGGGAGCTCGCGGCGGGCTCTGCAGTTGCGGCAGCGGCGCCCCGACCTCGAGGTGCGCCCGGTGCGGGGCAACGTGGACACCCGCCTGGCCCGCCTCGCCCGGGGTGAGTTCGCCGCCTTGGTCCTGGCCGCCGCGGGCCTGCAGCGCCTGGGGCGCGCCGCGGTGCTCGGCGAGACCCTCTCCCCCGAGGTGATGGTGCCCGCGGCGGGACAGGGGGCGCTTGCCGTGCAGGCGCGGGTCGACGACGCCGAGGTCGCGGCGTTGCTGGGGCGCCTCGAGGATGCGGCGGCCGCCTTCGCCGTGCACGCGGAGCGGGCGGTCCTGGAGCGACTCGGCGGCGGCTGCACGGCCCCGGTGGGGGCCTACGCGGAACCGGTCGGCCCCGGGCGCTGGCACCTGCGCGGGATCGTTTGCGGTCGCGGCGGTGGGGCGGTGAGCGCCGCGGAGGACCTGGACGCGGACCTCCGGGGGTTCCAGGACCGGGCCGCCCTGCTGCGGGCGGCCGGGCGCTTCGGCGGGGCGCTGGCGACCCGCCTGCTCAGGGGAGGGGCCGGGGCGCTGCTGGCGGAATCCCAGGGCGCAGAGGGGGCGAGATAGTGCCGCAGGATGGAGGCCCTTCGCCCCTGCGCGGAGGGGAGCCCGGGGCAGCGGAGCCCGGGGCAGCG
>DAHWHV010000649.1 GCA_027335545.1 Clostridia bacterium | reverse complement strand
GGCGGCTCGTCAACGTGGTGAGCCGTCCCTAACTGGGCGCAGCAAGGGTCCGCTCTTGCTGCGCCCACTGCCGGCTCTGGTGTCGAAGCTGGACGGCAGGGCACCGCCCGGTCCCTTGTGGTCTCCAGGCTCCCGCCGCCTCCTGCCTCGGCCCCCCACGTGGTCGCCGCCGTGCACCGCCGGACGCGCGCCCTTGCGGCTCCGGGGTTCCTGGGCTCTCTTGCCGCCAGGCGCCGCGCAAGGCCGCAGGCGGGACCCTCCACCGCTGCGGAGGGATGCACCGGGGCGGGGCCCCGCGCCGCCGAGCTTCGCTCCGTCTGGGGTGGTGCGCTGAGAGGCATGCGGGCCACAGCATCCGGAGGGGCGTGCCGCAAACACCGCCCCGGCAGCGCCCTTGCGGCGACCCGTGCCCGGTGACCGGACGGGGGGAGGGCCTGCGCCATCGTCGACGGGCATGCCTTGGGGGTCGTGGCCGCTCTGCGCCAGGCCCTGGCGGAGATGCCGTCCCGCTATGCCTACGGGGCCCTGGCCGGCGTGCTGACGGTCGAAGGCACGGGCCTGCCCCTGGTCCCCTTCGAGCCCCTGTTCGTGGCCACCGCGGTGCTCATCGCCCATCACCGCCTGGGCTTCTGGCCGGTGGTCGCCGTGGGCGCCGCCGGTGACCTGCTCGGGAACCTGATCGGCTACCACATCGGCCGGACCGCGGGCGGGCTCTTGCTGGATCGCTACGGGGCCCGCCTGCGTCTACCCGCGGAGCGCGTCGCCGCGACGCGCGGCTGGTTCTGGCGCTTCGGCGGGGGTACGCTGTTCGTGGCCCGCTTCTTCGGGCCGATCCGCACGCCGGCCATCCTGTTGGCCGGTCTGACGCGCATGCCGCTGGGCTCGTATGCTGCCTGGTGCGGGGTGGCCGACCTGCTCTGGGTGGCCGCCTGGCAGTTGCTGCTGCTGCGCTTCGGGCGCATCGCGCCCGCGCTGTGGCGGCGGTTCGACCACCCGGTGGCGGCCGCGGTGCTGCTGGTCCTGGTGGTCTCCGCCTGCCTCCTGTTGTTCCGGCGCTGGCGCACGCAGGGGGGCGATCGCGCTGTATGACGTGGCCATCGTGGGGGGCGGGCCGGCGGGGGCCACCCTCGGGCGGCTCCTGGGGGCCGGGGGCGCCCGCGTCGTGCTCCTGGAGCGGTGCCGCCTCCCTCGCTACAAGCCGTGCGGGGGCGGGCTGACCGCCCGCAGCCTCGCCCTGCTGCCCCCGTCGGCCCTGGCCCTGGCGCGCCACTGGAGCGCGGAGGCGGTCGTCGTCTGCGGTCGCCACCGCCTGCGCGTGCGCTCCAGCGGGACGCCCCTGGGCCTGGTCTGTCGCGAGGCCTTCGACCACCATCTGGTCGAATTGGCGGCCGCCGCCGGGGCGCAGGTGCGGGACGGCGTCGCGGTGACGGCCGCGGACCTGACGCCGGCGGGGGTTGAACTGCGGGCCGGCGGCGAGCGCGTGTGCGCCCGCTTCCTGGCCTGCGCCGATGGCGCCACCGGGCCGTTCTCTGGACCGGCGGCCGCGGCCGTCGGTCTGGTGGGCTGCCCCCGCCGTATCGGCGCCCTGGAGGTGGAGGTGCAGGAACCGGCCTCCGGCTGGCCAGAGGGCCTCCGCGGGGACTTCGACCTCGTGCCTCGGGGGTACGGCTGGGTGTTCCCCAAGGACGGCACCCTCTCCGTCGGGGTCGCTTCCTGGGCCGACGTGGGCGGGCGCGCCCTGCGGGAGGCGCTGCGCACCTACCTGCGGCGCCTGGGCCTGGGCGGGCAGACCGTGCTGCGCAGCCACGGGCACCCCATCCCCGTCGGTGGCCGGCTCCCCGCCGGCCACCTGGCCGCCGCCTCGGCGCTGCGTCTGGGCGACGCCGCCGGGTTGGCCGACCCCCTCTTCGGCGAGGGCATCGCCCACGCCCTGGCCAGCGCCCACCTGGCCGCGCCCGCCCTGCTGCGCGGGGACCTCAGCGGCTACGGGACGGCGGTGGCCCGGGACATCTACCGCCCCTTCCGGGCGGCCGAGGGGTGTGCCCGCCTCTTCTACCCGGCGCCCGGGCCCTGGTTCCTGCTGGCCGGTGCCGTGCCGGGCGTCGCCGACCGCTTCTTCCGCCTGGCCCTCGGGGGCGGCCCCGGGCCCGAGAACGGGGGGAGGCCCGATGCCCCTGCCGTTTGAGGGCGTGGCGCAGGCCATCCGCCGCGGCCAGGTCGCGCCGGCCTATGTGCTGGCTGGCCCGGACGGCCTGCAGCAGGCGGAGGTGTTGGAGGCCTTGCGGGCCCGGGTCCCGGAACTCGGCCAGCAGCGGCTGGCCGGTGAGGAGGTCACCCCCAAGGACGTGGTGGGGGCCCTGCGCACGGTGAGCTTCGTGCCCGGCCGGCTCGTGGTGGTGGAGGACGCCCCGTGGATCGCCGCACCCAAGCGCGGGGGTGACGGCGGGGACAGCGAGGACGGCGAGGGCGCCGGGGACGGCGAGGGCGCGCAGGCGCCGCCGGCCCGGACCCCTTCGCCCCCGTCCCCGGCGTCCAAGCGCGGGCGCTCGTCCAAGGCGGGCGTGGACCAACCCCTGCTGGACTACCTGGAGCGGCCGGTGGCCGGGGCGATCCTGGTCCTGCGCCAGCAGGCCCCCGCCGACCGTCGGCGGCGCCTGGTCAAACGGGTCGCCGACTGCGGCGTGCTGTTGGAGACGGTGGCGCCCCGCGACAACGGGCCTTGGATGCGCGCGGAGATGCGCCGCCTGGGCCTGGAGGTGGGGGCCCTGCTGCCCCTGCTGGGCGCACGCCTGCGCGGGGCGGACTGCACCCGCGTCCGCTCGGAACTGCAGAAGCTGGCGGAGTACGGCCCCGGCCTGGATGCCCGGGCGCTGGACGCCCTGATCCCCGCCGCCGAGGAGGAGCGCATCTACGACTTGGTGGACGCGGCCATCGCCGGTGAGGGTGAGCGAGCCTTCCAACTGGCGGAGGCCTTGCGGGCTCAGGGGGAGCCCGTGCCGCGCCTGCTGTACTCGCTGGCCTCGCAGCTGCTGACCCTGGTGCGGGTCGGCGCCGCCTGCCGCGGCGGGGCGCGCCTGGACGCGGTGGCCGCTGAGTTGGGATTGCACCCGTTCGTCGCGCGCAAGGCGCTGGAGCAGAGCCGCGCCGTGTCGGCGGCGGCGGCGGCCGCCGCCCTGCAGGCGCTCTGGGAGGCCGAATTCGGCTTCAAGACCGGTCGCCTGGGCGACGCCCCGGCCCTGGAGCGGGCCCTGGCCGGCATGCTGGTCGCCCTGCACCGGGGGCGAGGGCGGGGCGCGGTCCCGTCCCCGTCCGCCTGAGCCCGTCCCCGGGTGGCGCCGCCCCCGGCCGCCGCGGAGGCCACGGCCACTCAGAGCGGGCTGGCACGCCCTGGAGCGAGGCCCCAGGGCTCGGGGGTTCTCCGGGAAGTGCTGGGGCCGCCGGAGTGGCCGCTCCGGTGCGAACCCGCGGCGCACGTGGGCGCCCCCGCTGGCTGGGCGCGGGCGCTGACGCCGAAGCCCCTCTGCCGCAAGCCCCGGCGCGCCGCGGGTCGGCAGCGGCCGCCCCCCCCGCGGCGCCTCGCCCGCTGGGTTCGGCCGAAGTCCCCCACCGGAAGGGCTTCCCCCCGGGGGGAGGCCGCCGCGCAGCAGGGCCGCCCGCCTGGGTCGGCGAAGTCCTCAAACCGTAAACCGTGCCGTCGGCACCGGGGGGGCCGGGCTGGCGGGCTTCCCCCGCTGGAGGGCTGGGATGGAGGGGCTGCCGCATCCCGCGGGACTGCGCATCCGGCTGGCCGGCAGGGGCGACCTGCCGGTGCTGGTGGAGTTGCGCCGCTTGGTGGGTTGGAACTCGGGCGGCCTGGAGGGGAGCCTGCTGGCCGCGGAGGCGGGCCGCCAGGTCCTGCTGCTGGCGGAGTGGGGGGGGCGGCCGGCCGGTGCCGTCGCGCTGTCGCTGCCGCCGACGGGGGGCGGCGGGTTCGGGCGCGGCCACATCAGCGACCTCCTGGTGGTGCCGCTGTACCGGCGGCGGGGGATCGGCACCGCCCTGTTGCGGGCCGCGGAGCGGGAGATCGCCGACCGCGGGCTCGCCGAGGCCACGCTGGACGTGGACGCCGGCAACCGCACCGCCCTGCGGCTCTACCTGGGCAACGGCTACCAGCACCACCGGCCCGCGCGCTTCCCCTGGGGCCCCGGCTACACCCTGCGCAAGGTGCTGCGCCCGGACGCCGTCCCCGCGCCACCGCGACCCGGGCAGAGTGGTCGCCTGACGCGGCTGTGGCGGCGTTGGTCGCCGGGCTCTGGCCTGGGTCCCTGAGGCGGGTGGGCGGGCGCGCCGCGCCGGGCCCCTTGTCGACGCCGCGCCGGACCGCTATGGTCGGCGGGGGCCCTGCGGTGGCAGGCCCTCGGCCCGGCGGATGGGCCGAGGCAAAGGGCGGAGGTGGGGCGATGGCGACGACCCAGGATGCCGACGTGATCCTGCGCCTCTACGAATTGCGGCGGGAAGCGGTGCTGCGCCAAGCGCGGGAGTGGTTCGCCCGGGAGTGCAACCCCAAGAGCCCCGAGGAACTGAAGGCCCTGATCCCGCCCGGCTCGGACGCCAACCGCTTCTTCCGTATGGTGACCACCTACTGGGAGATGGCCGCCTCGCTGCTGCTGCGCGGAGCGGTGGACCAGGACCTCTTCTTGGACAACTGCGGGGAGTGTTTGCTGGTCTGGCGCAAGCTCTCCGGGCTGGTCGCGGCGTTGCGGCAGGAGCGCGGGCCGCAGTACCTGGCGGGGATCGAGCAGGTGGCCAGCCGCTGGGAGGCCCGCCGCGGGCGCTGAGCCCGCGCCCGTCCCCGGCGCGGCTCCCCGGGTCCTGCCGGGTCGGCCTCGGCCCGTGTGGGTGGGCGGACGGTGCTGCAAGGGTCCGCTCTTGCAGCACCGTCTCCCGGATGCCGTGGCCCGAGCGCCTCGCGACCCACGGCCCTCGCGCAGAAACGCTGGGCGCAGCCGAGCGTCTCTGCGCTGGAGCACCGCTGGGCGCGGGCGAGCGTCGCTGCGCTGGAGCACCGCTGGGCGCAGCCGAGCGTCGCTGCGCTGGAGCACCGCTGGGCGCAGCCGAGCGTCGCTGCGCGGACCTGCGGCTCCCCAGGTCAGGAGGTAGCCGCCTGAACCCGCCGGGCGAGGCGGGACTTGCGCCGGGCGGCGGCGCGCCGATGGAGGACGCCCTTCTTGGCGGCTCGGTCGATGACGCTTTGCGCGGTGCGCATCGCCGCCTCGGCCCCGTCCTGGCCGGCGGCGCTGACCGCCGCCTTGGTCGCCGTGCGCACGCGCGTACGCACGGAACGGTTCTCTTGCCGCCGCTTCTCGGATTGTCTGGCCCTCTTGATCGCGGACTTCGTGTTCGCCACGGAGACACCCGACCCCCTTGCTGCTACGGGGCCGGTCGAAACCCGGCGCCGAACGCTAGCGTGTACTCCAAGTAAGTCTAGCATCGCGCGGGCGCCAACGGCAAGCCGTCCGGCGCGGCCTCGGCGGGTCTGGACGCGGTACGGCTAGCGCGGGTTCGGCCCGCCCGTCCCGACGCCCATCGACTCCGCCGCGGACACCCGCGTGCTGCGCAAGGCTGCCGTGCGCGTGAAGGTCCTGCGGGCCCACCTGGAGGCGGACGACTTCTCCGATGTCGTCCGCGAAGCCCAGGAGGTCGTGGAACTGGGTCCCAAGGCCCTGCTGCGCTTCATCGGCGTGGAGCCCCACCCAAGGTGCATGACGTGGGCGCCCTCCTCCTGGAGTATGCCCAGCGGCTGAATGGCCTGCACGTCGCCCGCCTCGCGGGCATTTCCCGCTCCCTGCGCAAGGAGCGGGAACTCGCATTTTACGGAGATCTGGATTTCCTGCCGACCGAGCAATACGGGCGGGGAGAGGCCGAACAGGCGATGGCAGACGCGGCCTACGTGGTCGAGGCCGTGCAGGCGTGGATCGCCGACCAACAGGGCCCGCACGAGGGCCGCGGCTGAGGGGATCGCAGGATGGCCCTGGGGCCAAGGCCTCCACGCGCACCCCACACCACCAGCGACGGTGGGCAAGGTTGGCGGGCTGCTGCGCCGGCCGGCGGAGGCACCTGCGCGAGCCGATCTTGCCGGCAACGCCCTACAGACCCGGGGCGACGTCGGCGATGCGCGCCCCGCGGCTCGGAAACTCCGCGTGGATGCGCCGGCGCCGCGACTGCAGGCCGGCGCCGGCGCTCCGCCGCCCCCCTTGGCCACCATCCGGTGCGCCGGGGGGGGGCGCAGCGGCTGTGTGCAGGCCGGCACCGCCGCTCACGGGCGCGGCACCCGGTGCCCACGGCTCGGGTGCGTGTCCCTTGCGCCATTGGTACGGGCGCCCAGAGGGACCCCTTGCCGTGCCCACCTACCCCGGCACCGGCGGCCAGGGGGCGAAGCCGACGAACACGGGCGCGCGCAGGCGCCCCTGTGGCGTCCACTCCAGGTAGCGGACGACCGCCCCCAGGCGCGGCTGCACCCAGCGCAGGTCGGGCGGTGGCCGCCCCGCGGTGGACGGCCCGGGCGGGGGCCCGGGGGGCAGGCGTCGCAGGGTGTGGAGAAGGGCGGCGCGCTCCGCCTCCCCGAGACCGGCCCCCACCTGGCCGACGTACGTCGGCTGGCCGTCGACGGGCAGGGTCAGGGCGAGCGAGCGCAGTTGGCCCCCGGGGCCCTCCCGCCAGCCAGCGATGGCCGCGGTCAGGCGGCGCCCCGGCTTGACCTTGCGCCAGAGGGGGGAGCGGCCGGCGACGTAAGGTGAGTCGGCGCGTTTGGCGACCGCCCCCTCCAGGCCGGCCCCGGCCACCGCCGCCACGAAGCCGGTGCCGTCGCGCTCGCGGCTGTCCACCCGGTGGACGTTGGGCATCGGCGCCAGGTGGCCCAGGCGCTCCAAGCGCAGGGCCAGCGGCTGGCCGCGTAGGTCGCCGCCGTCCCAGGCCAACACGTCGAACACCGCCAACACGACGGGCACCCGCCGCAGCAGGTCGGCCGAGGGCACGGCCCGCAGGACGCGCCGCAGGACCAGCGGGAAGCTCGGCGTCCCGCCGGGGGTCAGCGCGACGATCTCCCCGTCGAGCCAGCCGGCGCGGCCGCCCAGCGCCTGGCCCACCTGCGCCACCAACTCCGGGAAGCGCTCCGTCCACTCCCGCCCGCTGCGCCCCCACAGGCGCACGCGCCCCCCGCCGTCGTGGGCGGCCAGGGAGCGCACGCCATCCCACTTGAGCTGCCAGAGCCACCCCGGCTGGTCGAAGGCGGCGGGCCACGGCACGGGTTCCATGGGGACCTGAGGGACCTGAGGGACCTGAGGGACCTGAGGGACCTGAGGGACCTGAGGGACCTG
>DAHWHV010000647.1 GCA_027335545.1 Clostridia bacterium | reverse complement strand
CCGCCCGCCGGGCCCCGCCCCGGGGGCGGACACGGCTCGCGCCGGCCTTGGCCAACCGCCCGCCCGCAGCGCGGCTCAGGGCAGACCCGCCTGCACGGCCGAGAGGTGGCGCGCCTCCAGAACCAGGACCGCGGCCTCCGCCCGGGTCACGGGGGCGTCGGGCGCCAACCCGCCGCTGCCCGCCTGCCCCTGCACCAGCCCCAGGGAGAGGGCGGTCGAAAACCACGGGGCGTCGACCCGCCGCACCAGGGACCCGTCGGGATAGGTGGCCAGCATGGCGGCGGCCTGCCGCCGCGCCAGCGGCGCGAAGCCGAAGGCCTGGACGAGCCAGGACACGGCCTGCTGGCGATCCAGCGTGCGGCCGGGGTGGAAGGGGCCGCCGGGGGTGGTCCCCGGCAGGGCGGCGCCCACGGCGGCGATGTACGGCTCCGCCCAGTACCGGGCCCCGACGTCGCTCCAGGTCGGGGTCGGCACCGTCTCGAACAGGCGGGCGGGCAGGGCCGAGGCCACCATCCGCGCGAACTGGGCCCGCGTCACCGACCCGGCGGGCCGAAAGAGGCCGTCGGGGTAGCCCCCGACGATCCCGGCCCGCACCGCGGCGGCGATCCCCGCCTCGGCCCAGGTCCCCAGCGTGTCGGGGAACACGCCGGAGACGCGGGGCACGGGCGTGAAGGCCGGGTTGTTGTAGATGCGGAGCCACGTCAACTGGAGCGCCGGGGCGTCCGCGGCCACCTGGATGCGTCCCCCGGGCGGCACGGGCACGCGCCCGCTCCAGGCCGTGCCCGGCGCCAGGGTGGCCAGGGGCGCCGCCCCGCCGACGACCTGCACGGTGTAGGGGCCGCCCGTGGCCTGCGGGGCCAACGAGAGGCGCAGGCCGACGCGGCTCGCCGCCGTGAACAGCCGGGCGCTGAACCCCCCGAAGCAGAACGAGGGCCACGGCGCCCGCCAGCGCACCCACTGCGCCTGCTGGTACGGGGAGACGTAGCTGGCCTGCGGCAGCCCGCGCCAGAAGGCCAGCAGACGCGCGACCTGGGGCGCCGTGGGCACCGGACAGGCCGTCTGGTAGCCGAGGAGGTCGTGCGGCCCATCGAACGCGTAGGCGAAGTCCTCGGCGAAGCACTCGATGGTCTGGTCCTTCCAGGGGACCTGGCTGGGGTCCTGCCAGGTCAGGCCGCGGATGCGCAGGTACTCCCTCCAAAAGGGCGAGAGCGGCTGGCCCGTGGCGGTCGTGTCGAAGCCCCCGAAGCGGAAGTGGACGGCGTGGCCGAGTTCGTGGTAAAGCACGTGCCGCGGGTCGATGCTGGCATCGGAGCCGAGCCAGGTGCGGATGCCCGGCCCGTAGACATCCGTCAGGGCGTACTCCTGGGCCAGGCGGTAGGGCATCAGGAAGATCCGATCACCGGCGAAGAGGGCCGGGGGCAGCGGCAGGGCGCTGATCAGGGCGCCGATCTGCCCCGGGGTCAGGGGGTTGCCGTGGCGCACCGACCCGAGGTAGCGCCCGGCGTCGCGGTAGCCGAGGGTGCCGAAGGCGGGATACGGCTGGGGCGGCCGCAGGCCCAGCAGCCAGAGCAGGGCGTGCTCGCGCGCCCAAAGCGCGAGGTCCAGGACGTGGACGACGGCGCTGGGGTTTTGCGGATAGACCGTGACGCCCCCGGGCTCCAGGCGGCCCGTGGCCCGGTAGTAGGCCGCCCGCAGGTCGGCGATGGCCAGCCACTGGTTGTAGGCGGTCCGCAGGGTCAGGGCCGGCAAGGCGGCGGAGAGCGCCGCCCGGTCG
>DAHWHV010000642.1 GCA_027335545.1 Clostridia bacterium | reverse complement strand
GGGCGCGGCCATGGCTGGCCGCACCCGCCCCCCGGTCTCAGGCCCCGCCTCGGGCCAGCGCCCCCATCGGGTCCCAGGGCTGCAGGGCGACCGGCGGCTGGTGCAGGGCCGCCTGCAGTTCCGCGGGCAGGTACTCGCGCCGCACCACCACCTGGTAGAGGTGGTCGTCGAACCAGGCATCGCTCATCACCAGGTAGCCGTCCTGGCCGGAGGCCTTGCCCCAGGAGTTCTCCACCTTCCAGCGGTTGGGCCGGCCGTCCACCACGTTCACCCCGGAGAGCACCATGGCGTGGGTCATCCGGCTCTCGCCGTAGTCCAGCCGCTCCGCCTTGCCGAGGCGGCAGGGCACGCCCAGCACGCCCTCGTAGTCGTACAGCCCGGCGTCCAGGACGCCGGATTCGCGGTCGAACATCTTCCCCACGTCGCAGCCGAACCACACGGGCTCCCCCGTGCTCAACTGACGCAGGGCCGCGTCCTTGAGCACGGAGATGTCGGCGTTCAGGTAGAGCACCGGCCGCCCTCCCCGCACGTTGCCCAGGAAGCGCACGGTGTAGGTGCGCCCGAAGGGCTTGTCGGCGGTGGGGGCGTGGATGAGGCTGACGTAGGCGGTCAGGTCGCTGCCCACGTACCGGTCATAGAACTCCAGGGGCGTGAGGTCGGCGTCCCGGTGGAACGCCTTGTCCTTGTCCCGGTATTCGAAGTCGAAGCGGGTCGGCGGCGCACCGAGGCATTGCACCAGCACGCGGTAAAGCTCGGCGAGCAGGCCCTCCTTCTCCGCGCGCAAGGCCGCGGCCGCGACCCCCCGCCGGTGCGCGGCGCGGAGGCCCGCCGCCTCCGCGCGCAGCTTGAGGGTCAGGACGCGGTTCATCCCGGCCGAGGATCCACTGTGAAAGGTCTCGGGCATGGCGTACTTGGGCACGACTCCGTACTTCTGCACGAGGTTGACGAACATGTCCCACTGACCGCCGTCCCCCAGCGGGCTCTCCAGGAGGAAGGAGATCAGCCGCCCGTCGGTCGGTTCATCCAGGGTTTCGAGGATGGTCTCCAGGAAGTAGTTTGCACGCTCAAGCTTATCCCAGAACATCTGGTAGGCCTGGGAGAGTTCGAACTCCTTCAGTCCGAGGCGCTCCTTGAGCGGCACGCGCAGGGCGTTGAGGCCGGCGAACAGCCAGCAGCGACCGCTGGCCTTCTGGTTGGTCACCGGGCCGGTCTCGATCTCCTGCGAGAACGTGTGCCGCACGGCCCGCAACACGTCCTGGTCGAGGGCCGCCGCCTCTAGGCCATTCTTGCGGATCGCGTTCATCGTCGTGCGCCGGTGCGGATCGTCGCGAAAGTCGGCCGCCAGGCCCGCGACGAAGGCGCGCACGAGGACGCCCCCTTCCCCCCCCGCCGCGCCCCCCGCGGGTTCGGCCGACCGGGCCGCGATCGTGCTGGACACGGCTTCTGCCATGGAATCACCACCTGGCGGGGGCTTCGCCGCGCCCGGCGGTTCATCCTGTGGGGAGGTGGGCGGTCACGGGGTGGCGTCGTTCTCGCGGGGGGCGTTGGGCGGAAGCCCGACGCACGGGCTGACCGTGGGCGCACCCCTGCCAAGGGCTTACGCCGTGGGGGTCCGCCCCCCCGCGGGGGGACGGACGCGCGGCCGGGTGACGGGCGGCGGCCATGGGCGGCGGAAGAATAGGGAGGCGGGCTCGGCGCAGACGAGTCGGTGGCCACGGCTCACGGGAAGATGCCCTTGATCCCCGCGACCACCATCTGCACGGCGACGACCGTGAGCAACAGCCCCATCATGCGGGTGATGACGTTGATCAGCGTGTGCCCCAGGCGCTGCTGGACCCCGACGGCGTAGTGGAAGAGCGCGTGGGTCAGGCCGAGCACGGCGGCAAAGGCCAGCACGACCAGGAGGGTGTGGGCCCAAAAGGGGGGTTCGCCGCCCAGGGCCATGACGGTGGCGATCGTCCCGGGACCGGCCAGGATCGGGGTGCCCAGCGGGGTGACGGCCGGGTCGTCTTCCGACGGTTCCTCGGTCCCCTCTGGGCGGACCAGTCGCCGCAGGGCCACGGCGCCGGGCACCTGGAGCACCCAGGCCGCGGGTGGCCGCGCGCCGGGCGCCACCCCGGGCCCGGCAGGGGCGGTCAGGGGAGAGGGGGCCGGGGTGGCCGCCGCGGGCGTCCCGCCGGGCTCCCCGGGACCTGGGTGGTGCACGCTGGAGGGCCGGCCCTGCAGCAGCCCGAACGCGATGACGAACAGCAGTATCCCCCCGGCGACCCGGAAGTCGTCGAGGGTGACGCCAAAGAGCCGGAAGATGGCCGTGCCGGCCACGGCGAAGACCACGACCAGCCCCGTGGCCACGGCGACGGACCTCCGGTTCACCGCCGCCCGTTCGGCGGCGGGCAGGCGCCCGGCCAACGCCAAGAACACCGGGACGTTGCCGATCGGGTTCATCACCGCGAAGGCGGAAAGGAACGCGTGCAGCCAGAAGGTGAGCAAGGGGCTGACCTCCGGGGCGCAGACCTCGGCCCCACGCTATGTGTGCCGCAGCGGGGCCGAATCTATCAGGGCGGGGCCGCGAGGGGCCGCGGCCGGGGCGCTCGGGCGCGGAGGGTCAACCGGTCCGGGGGCCCTCCGGGCGGCTGCCGCGGTGCGGGCCGGCGAACTACCCCATGATCCGGCGCCAGATGAAGCATGAGGGGAGTATGGCACGGTTGAGGGGCGACGGGGCGTGCATCCGGGGAGGAGCAGCGCTGAAGCAGAACGAGGTGGGGCAGGCGTCGCTGGCGCCGGCTTCAGGCTTGCTCCAGTAGCCGAGACACCTGCGCAGGCCTCCCGCCCCCGGGACGCGAAGCCCCCGCCATGCCAGCCTTGCCGGCGGCGGGGGGCGGTCTCCCCGGCGCCCTGCAGCGAGCCCGCCTGGAGACCCCGGCCGCGGCGGTGCGGGACCCCGGCACGCCCGGTGACGGCGCACCATCCCCCCGTTGGGGCCTGGAGACGCGCCTCCGCCTCACCTGGCCGCTGGCGCTGCTCTGCGCCGCGCTACTGGTCGTGCTGGTCGGCGGGCGCGGCGCGGCCTTCCTCCTGGTGATCCTGGCCCTCACCCTGTCCGCGGCGGCGGTGGCGGTCCGCAGCGGTGCCCGCGGCCTCGGCCTCCGCTACCGCCTGGAGGGCGACCGCCTCTTCCCCGGCACGCGGACGCGGGTCACGGTCGAGGTCGTCCACCGCGGCCGCTGGCCCGTCCCCCTCTGCCACCTCTCCCTCCGCCTCCCCGACGGCCTCCACGGCCGCTTCCGCCGCATCCTGTCCCTGCGCCCGCGCTCGTCGCGACGCACGGCCTTCGAGCTGACGGCCACCCAGCGCGGGGTCTACCGGCTGGGCGACACCCGGGTCGAGCTCAGCGACTGGTTCGGGCTGTACAGGGAGGTCGCGAACGTCGCCGTTCCGGGGCGCCTGGTCGTCTACCCCGGCCCCTGGAAGGCCCCACCCCTGCCCGAACGGCGCCGCCTCCCGGCGGGACCGCGCCGCGACCCGAGCAGCCCCTTCCCCGACGAGCTGCCGGTGGGCGTCCGCCCCTACCGACCGGGCGACCCGCTGCGGGCCCTGGCCTGGAAGCAGAGCGCCCACCGCGGGGCGTTGCTGGTGCGCGAATACCCGCCGGTGCGCGCCGCCATCACCTGGCTGTACCTGGACCTTTGCAGCGAGGACTGGGAGCCGGTCTACCGCCACGAGCGCGGCGAGGCGGCCATCGCCGTTGCGGCCGCCCTGGTGCGCGCCGAACTGGACCGGCGCAGCGGGGTCGGCCTCGCGGCCTGGGGGGAGCTGGCCGAGCATACCGTCCACGGGGTGCGCCTCACGGCCGCGGCCGCATGGCTGCGTGTGCCGCCACGCGCCGACCCCGGCCAGGCCGCCCGCCTGCTGGAGCTGCTCGCCGCCCTGCGGCCCGCCGCTGGAGCGGACTTCGCCCAGCGCGTGTGGCTGGAGGGCGCGTCCCTGCCCTGGGGGGCCCGCGTCCTGGCGGTGGTGCCCCGGGACACGCCCGCCCTCTGGCAGATCGGCGCCGCGCTGGCCGCCCACGGGCACCCCACGACGCTGCTGGTCTGCGAGCGCCTGCTCGGGCGGCCCCCGGGACTGCAGAGCCGGCACGCCCCCTCCGTCTGCGCGGTGGGTACCCGTGCCTGAGCGGCCGCGCCTGCACGCCGCGTCGCTCCGGGTCCCGCCGGTCGCCGCATGGGTCGCCCCGGCCCTGCTCCTGCTGCAGGGAGGGGCGGTGTACGCGCTGGTCGCCGGCTGGCGGCACGTCTACCCGGACGCCGCGCCGGCCGCCTGGACCGTCGTGGCGGGGGCGCTGGTCGTCACGGCCGTTGCCTTCTCCCTGGCCGCGAGCTTCGCGCTGCACCCGGCCAAGCCCCCGGACTGGTGGCGGCCGGCGGTGGCCCTGCTCTGCGTGGCGGGCGCCCTGCCGCCGCTGCTCACGGCCCCCCCGGGGCACCCGGCCCTGATCGCCCTGGCGGATCTGGCCCTGATGGGCCTCTCCGCCCGCGGCGGGGAGACGGTGGGCCGACACCTGGCCCCGGCCCTGGCCCGGCCCGGCGACGATCTTGGCGGGGACTGGTCCGCTCAGGGCCCGGAGACGCGTCGCCTCGTCCTGGAGACCTGGGTCCTCGCGGCCCTGGCCGCCGTGGCCGTCCCCGGACCCGCCGCGACGCTCGCGTTGGTGCTGGCGGCCCTCGGCGGCCTCGCGCTCTGCGCCGGGGTGGAGCTGCACGCCGCGCCGCAGCGCGGCAGCCCCGACGGC
>DAHWHV010000637.1 GCA_027335545.1 Clostridia bacterium | reverse complement strand
CGCACCCGCCGGGACGTTGCCAGGTCACGGACCGCCGGAGAAAAGCCGGCGCGCCCCCGACGCCGGCGGCCGCGCGCTGTACGCCGCCGCCGCGTGGGCGCAGGCGGGGCACCGGCCGAGCAAGCGGATGTCGTGCCTGGCGGGCTCATAGCCATACGCGGCCGCCACGCGGCCCAGGGCGGCCTCCAAGTCGGCGAGCGGCGCGCCCTGCACCACCTCGTCCCGCCCGCAGGCGGCGCACGTCAAGTGGTGGTGGTGGGCTGCGCCCGTGCACAGCCGGTAGCACCAGGACCCATCCGGGCGCTGCACGCGCTCCAGGACGCCCGCCCCTTGCAACACCGCCAGGGTCCGGAAGACGGTGGCGCGACCGAGCCGCGGATCCCCGGCGCGTACGGCGGCACCCCCGTCCAGCGGGTGGTTCCCGCAAGATGAGACGAAGTATCGTTACGCGAGGGGCGGAAGTCAAGGTCGCGGTGGTTCGGCGGATGCGCCGTCGCCGAGGACGCCCCCGGCAACCCGGTGCGCGTGGTGCGCACAGCCAAGGGGGCACCGCCCGGTCCAGAGCGACAACGGCGGCCACCGGCATGCTCCCACCCTCCAAGGCGGCCCCGCGCCGCCAGGCGTAAGCGGGCGGGGGGCGAATCGCAGCCCGATCGTGCGCGCGTGCTCGCGGAACCGGGGCAGCCGCGGCGCGATCGGGAGGCGGTCCGGCATGGGCGGGTTTCTACCGGCGAAGCGGCAGTTGGCATGGCAAGCGCTGGAGTTTGGGATGTTCTGCCATTTTGGAGTCAATACGTTCACGGGGCGCGAGTGGGGCGAGGGGACCGAGGACCCCGCCATCTTCCAGCCGGCGCGCCTGGACTGCGGCCAGTGGGCCCGGGCCGCGCGCCGGGCGGGGATGCGTTACGCGATCCTAACGGCCAAGCACCACGACGGCTTCTGCCTCTGGCCGACCGAGACCACCCGGCACAGCGTGCGCAGCAGCCCGTGGCGCGACGGTCGAGGGGACGTGGTGCGCGAGTTCGTGAATGCCTGCCGGGCGGAGGGGATCCTGCCCGGGCTGTACTGCTCCCCTTGGGACCGCAACGCGGCGTGCTACCCGGACCCGGCGGCGTATAGTGCCTTTTACGCGGAGCAACTGCGCGAGTTGCTCGGCGGGTACGGGCCCCTGGCCGAGGTCTGGTTCGACGGCGCCGGATCGGAGGGCTACGTGTACGACTGGACCCGGATCATGGCGGTGGTACGCGACCTCCAGCCCGAAGCGGTCGTCTTCAACATGGGGGATCCCGACGTGCGCTGGGGCTGCAACGAGACAGGCTACGGCCACCCCGACCTCTGGACGGTGGTGGATGCCTCCCGCTGGGAGACGGTGTGGGAGGGCGCGGAGAGGATTCCCCCGCCGGGCGTATACATGCCCGCCGAGATGGACACCACGCTCAACCGCGCGGGGTGGTTCTGGCACCCCGGGGCGGAGGGGTCGATCAAGGGCCTGGACGAGCTGGTCGGTATCTACTACCGCTCGGTGGGTCACGGCGGCAACCTCCTGCTGAACGCCGCCCCCAACCGCGACGGGCTCCTGGAGGCGGCCGAGGTCGCCCGGCTGGCGGAGCTGGGGGACGAGATCCGCTGCCGGTTCGGCGCGCCGCTGGGCGAGGCGGGGCCAGGGTGGGGGGCCGTCGAGATCGACCTCGGCGCGCCCGCCCTGGTGTCCCGCTTCGAGGCGATGGAGGATCTCCGCACGGGGGAAACGGTCCAGGAGTGGGTCCTGGAGGCGCAGGTGCACAGCCTGCGCGGCGGCGTGCCCGCCTGGCACCGCCTGGCCAGCGGTCGCGCGCTCGGGCACAAGCGCCTCGGGGATTTTGCGCCCATCCGGGCGCAGCGGTTCCGGCTGTTTGCGACCCGCTCCCGGGGCGGGCCCGGGCGGCTGCGGAGCCTGCGGGTGTTCGGGTAGGCGGCGGAGTAGGCCGCCAGCCCGGCCGGGCGGTGGGCAGGGCGGCTCGGCAGGCGTGGGTGGCCGGGGGGGTGCCCGCGTC
>DAHWHV010000628.1 GCA_027335545.1 Clostridia bacterium | reverse complement strand
AGCGGCCGGCAGACGCCGTCCGCCGTGCAGCGGTACGCCGGGGGCCTTTAGCCCCTCAGGGCCTTGCCGGAACACGCTTGCGCCGCCGGCGGGGGCCCTGAGGGATGATCTCCACTACCGCCAAGGGCGTTGCTGAGCCTGGGCGGAGCGATGAGCGGCGGGTGATAGATCACGAGGTGGGCCAACCTGTCGTCTTCGCCCAAGAACACCTCGCCGGCGGGGCCTGCGGCGATTGCGCCCACGCGATGCACCACCCACGGCCGGGGGTGGGCGACACGCATCGCACCCAGGTCGCGCAGCCCCCCGCCCGCGGCGTGGTAGACAAAGAGGTGCGCCAGTTCGTCCTCGGCACCCGCCACCCCGACCAGGCGCCCGTCCGGCAATGCCGACAGCCCGCACACCCTGGACTGCGGGCACGGGCGTCCCAGGCAGCGGGCGCGGTCGTCATCCGTCAACCAGGCAAACACATAGCCGTCGGCGGTTCCCCCATATAGAACACGCCCACCCTCAGCCGGGATGAGGCAGCACAGCCCGTCGTAGGCGGCGCGCCCCCGGGCGCCGGGGAGTACGCCCAACAGGTCGAGCCGTTCGGTGCCGGGGTCGAAGCGGAACCAGCGCCCACGATCGGCCGGGCCGTAGACCCGCCCCCGCTGGTCTACGGCGAGGGGCCCGCGCACGGGTGTCGCGCTGATCCGCGCCAAGGCCTCGGCGTGCGGGCAGTCCGTGCGCAGGCGCAGGAGCAGCGCGCCGGGATACGTCACCGCGTAGACGACGGCCTCGGGCCCCGACCACACGGCGCCGACCAGGGCCTGCCCCGGCGGTAGCTCCAAAGGGAAGGCACGCACCTGGGGACCGGCCCGCTCGTCGAAGGGGGGCGCGGGCAGGGCGTGAAAGTCGCGGACGCTGAGGACCTCCCAGGCCGGGTCGTGTACGAAAACCCCGCCCGGCCGACCGGCGGCGAGCACCCGGCCGTCGCCGGGCAGGGAAAGGAGCACGTCGCAGTGCTCCATGCCCGACAGACGGCCGAGGTCGATCACCTGGGCATACGGTCCGCAGGCGTCCGCGTGGGGGTCATAGCGCCAGAGGTGGCACCGCTGGCCGCTCGTCCCTCCGTACAGTATGCCGTCCCTCCCCAGCGCCAGGGCCGTGACGGCGCTCTCGCCAGCGGGAATCGTGGGGCCCTGCCCCTCCCAGCCCAGCGCCCGCAGGGCGAGGTGCCCCTCGCGGGCGAAGGCCGTGTCGCCATACATGGCCTCCAGTTGCTCCTGCAGCGCGTCCACCGGTTGCCGCGGTATCCAGGGGGCATCGCGCGCCGTGGACGCCGGCCCCCCACAGCGCGGCTCCGCGCCGCCCGCCCCCCTGGATTCCCCCGCTCCGCCGACTGCGTCCGTCGACAAGACCGTGTCCGCCGCGACCTCCCCCGTCGCGGGCCGCTCACCGTCCCTCATCCCTCTCCCCCCTGATCCGCTGGCCGCCACTCGACCAGAGCCGCAGGCGGTCGGGGCGTCTGCACGGCCAGGTAGAGCGTCCCGTCCGCAGCCACCACGGCCTGCTGGCAGTTGGAGAAGCGCCCGGCCGCAGCCCCCCCGACCGGACCGAGGGGATCCACGCGGCCCGAGTCTGGATCGAGGCGGTAGAGTCGACAGCCCTCCGCGCTGCGGGCGTAGCCCGTGTAGGCTACGGTGGTCACGTAGAGCCGGCCGTCCGCCCCGAAGGCCAGGGCCTTCACGCTGGGCAACGCGGCGTATCCCCCGGGGGAATCGGTACCCGCGACGGGTCCGTAGTCGCGCATTACGCCCGTGTCCGGTCTCCAGGCGAAGAGGCGCATGCCCTTGGTCCCCACGCCGTAGAGCGTCCTGCCGTCGGGGCCCAGGACCATGCGCCGCACCAGGTTGCCCTCCCCGTCCCTCCAGGGGGCGTCCGGGATCCGTACCGGCAGGCGCTCCAGGTCGCCGACCCCGCCCCGCCGACGCGGTCGATAGCGGATAAACCATCCGTCGTCGTCGGTGGTGTAGGCGCAGCCGTCCCCGCACCAGCAGAGTCCGAAGGCGTTGTCCTGCCCGATGCGCCCGAGGTCCCGTACCTGGCCCTCGGTGGTCACGACCAGGAAGTGGTCACGCGGGTAGGTGAGGGCATACAGCTCGTGCAGTTCCGGGTTGACCGCCAGCAGGGTCAGCCAACCGGCCCGGGTCGAATGTACCGCCTCCAGGCAGGCCACCCCGACCAGGTGCCCGACGACCTCCGCGACCCACCAATCGGCGCGCAGGTCGTCGTCCGCCGCCCGCGACGCGGGCGCTCCGGCCCGTCCCGCCAGACCCAGGGTGCGCCCC
>DAHWHV010000627.1 GCA_027335545.1 Clostridia bacterium | reverse complement strand
CGGCGCAGCTCCAGCGGGCCGCCGTCACCAGCGCCGCGCGCCCAGCGCTGGCGGCCCCGGGCGGCTCGGGGGGGGCGGCGGCCGGACCGTCGTAGGGGCGGATCGCCAGCGCGGTCCCGGGTCCTGACGACGGCTGCCCCTCGCCAGCCGCCGCGAGGGCCCCCACCAGGAGGCCGAAGACCTCCGCGGCCGACAGCGCCAGGTCGCCGCGGCGCACCGGGCCGAACTCCGCCGCCACCAGCCCGCATAGGGCGGACAGCTCCGCGGGCGACAGGTGGGCCCCGCTGGCGAGGTCGCGGTGGCGGGGCGTCAGGTCCGGCGCCGTGACGAAGGTCGCCCCCAACCGTTCCAGGTGCCCGAGGTAGGCGTCCAGGGCCCCCACCGCCGCCTCCCACTCCTGGCGGGGCCGCAGGGGCGCCGCCCGCCACTGCGCCCGCGGGGGCATGCGGCCGGCTGAGAAGTTCACGGCGTCCCAAAAGGCCGTCGTGCACAGCTCGGTCGGGTGGGCGACGATCAACAGGGGCTCCGCGCCGCGCTCGGGAGCGGCGAGCGCCGCCTCCACCTGGCGCAACGCCGCGGGCAGGTTGTCGGGCAGGCCGGAGAGGAAGGGCTTGGGGGCCGGCACCGGCGCCGACCAGTGCAGGAGCCCGCCGTAGCGGCAGGGCGCGGGCCCCACGTCCAGGTAGGAGTTCCAGGCCTCGCTGAAGTCCAGGGGGACGCCCCAGCCGCGCAGGACCGCGGGCGCGGCCGCGGTCCAGTTGCCGCCGGGTTGCGTGAAGCAGCACGGCGGTCCGAAGGACTCCGCGACGAGGGCGAAGCCGGCCTGCTCCCGCCGGGCGAAGGCCGCGCAAGCCTCGGGCCAGGCCAGGGGGGCCAGTTCCTCGGCGATCGTCGGGTGGAGGCTGTGGGTGTCGGAGTGGTAGCCGACCGCCTGGCGGCGCAGCCGCGCCACGAGGTCGCCGCGGCCGCCGGCCTGCCAGGAACGAAGCTTGGCCCCCACCAGCGGGAAGGTGGCCCGGGCCCCGTGCCCCTCCAGGATATCCAGGATGCGGCCCAGGGCAAAGTCGCTCTCCGGTGTCAGGAAGTCCTCCGTGTCCAGACGGATGGCGACCTCCAGGCCGTTCACCCCGGGCACACCCCCGCGACGCGGCGGCACACGGCGTGATCCCTGCGGAGGGACGCCACATACAGCCGCACGTGGGCCTCGATCTCGGCCTCCGGGTCGAAGCGGCGGCGCACGGCCTCCACCGCGGCCCGCCCCAGGGCGGCCCGCAACGCGGCGTCGGCGGCCAGGATCCGCGCAGCGGCGGGCAGGTCCGCCTCCGGCGCCAACCACCCATCGACGCCGTGCCGGATCGCGGCCCGGTTCCCCGCGATGTCCGTCGCCAAGACCGCCCGGCCGGCGGCCATGGCCTCCAGGACCGAGTTGGACAACCCCTCCGACCGGGAGGTGTTCAAGACGATGTCCGCAGCGGCATACAGGGCGTCCATCTCCGCGTGGGGCACCTCCCCCAGGTACGTCGCGGCGGGTTCCTGCGCCACGCGCCGCAGGAACTCCTCCCCGAAGCCGTCGTCGCGGTCCGGCCCGGCCAGGAGCAGGCGGCAGGCGAGACCAGCCTCCCGCACGGCGCCAACGGCCCGCAGGGCCAAGTCGGGGTCCTTGACGGGCCGCAGACCCGCCGGAAGCAGAAGGGTCAGCGGCCCCCGCGGAGCGACGCTCGCCCCCGGCGGAGCGACGCTCGCCCCCGGCGAGCGGTGCTCCGCCTCCGGCGAGTGGTGCTCCGCCCCCCGCGGAGCGACGCTCGCCCCCCGCGGAGCGACGCTCGCCCCCGGCGAGTGGTGCTCCGCGCCCCGCGCGCGGTGCTCCGCCCCCCCTGCCGGGTGCGGTGGGGGTACCGTCACCCCCGGGGGGATCACGACGACGCGGTCGGCGACGCGCGGCAGGGCGGCCTCCAGCAGCCGGGCCGCCTCGGCGTGGTAGGCGATGACGGCGGCCACGCGCCCGGCGTCCGCGCCCAGGGCGGCCAACTCCGGCGCTTCCAGGTCCGTGCCGGTGAAGGTCCAAAACACCGGAGGACCCGCGGCCCAACGGAGCGCCGCCAGCCCGGCGTGCCGGGCGTGCAGCGCATGCACGACGACGCCCCCCGCCCCCGGGCGGGGGCGGTCGGCCAGCGCGTCGGCGGTGCACAGCTCCACGACCAGCCCCCGGCGCCGCAGGCCGGCGGCCAGCCGCTCCGCGCTCACCAGGTTGCCGGCGCTGGGCGGCAACCCGGCGCGGACGACGAGCACCACGCGCCGCGGGCCGCCCGGCGGCGCCTCGCCCCGGGGGTCCGGCACCGCGCGGCGGGAGGGCCACACCTCGGCACTCACGCCCCGACCAACTCCAGCCCGTCCCCAGCCACGACCTCGCCGATGCGCCACACCGTCTCCCCCGCGCCGCGCGCCGCCTCCTCGAACGCAGCGGCGCCTTGCGGCGGTACCGCGGCCAGCAGGCCACCGGACGTCTCCGGCGAGAAGAGCAGGCGCCGCCGCAACGGCTCCACCGCCGAGGCCCCGTGCACCCGCCCGGAGAAGTGCTCCTCGTTGCGCAGGGACCCGCCGGGGAAGCACTCCGCGCGCCCGTAGGCGAGGGCCCCCGGCAGCAGCGGCACCGCCTCGGCGCGCAACCGCAAGCGCAGGCCGCTGGCCGCCGCCATCTCCAGGGCATGGCCCACCAGGCCGAAGCCGGTGATGTCCGTGGCGCTGCGCACCCCCGCGGCGGCCGCAGCCGCCGCGGCGGCGCGGTTCAGGCGGGCCATGGAAACCAGGGCCGCCTCAAGGTCGGCGGCGGAGGCGACGCCGGCCTTGCCCGCCGTCGTGATCACGCCGCTGCCCAGGGCCTTGCTGAGGTACAGCAGGTCCCCGGGGCGGGCGCTGCCCTTGCGCATCACCCGCGCGGGGTGGACTAGGCCCACGACGGCCAGCCCGTAGTTGGGCTCCGCCCCCGTCGTGGTGTGGCCGCCGGCGATCACCGCGCCGGCCTCGCGGGCCTTCTCGGCCCCTCCGCGCAGGATCTCCCGTGCCAACTCGGGCGGCATGTCCTCCGGAAAGGTCGCCAGGTTGAGCGCCAGCACGGGGCGGCCGCCCATGGCGAAGACGTCGCTGAGGGCGTTGGTGGCCGCGATCGCCCCGTAGGCGCGCGGATCATCGACCACCGGCGGGAAGTAATCCGCGGTGAAGATGAGGGCGGTCTGTTCGTCCAGGCGATACACGGCGGCGTCGTCGGGATCGTCCAGGCCGATCAGCAAGCGGTCCGTCAGCTCGGGAGGGAACAGGCCCCCCAGGCCCTCCAGCATACGCGCCAGGTCCCCTGGCGCCTTCTTGGCCGCTCAGCCCGCGCAGGAGGCCAGACTGGTCAAGCGGCTGAAATCGCGCACCGCCATGCGATGACGCCCCCCTGTGAGTCGGCTCAGTCGGCGTTTCCAGACGGGGTCTCGGCGGAGAAACAGCGAGGCACCCGCCCGCCCAGCGCCCGCAGGGTGGGGGACGGTCCGTCGCGCCGGCCCGCAGCGAAGTGTATCACGGGCCCCCCCCGGGTGGGGCTCCGCCGCAGGCTCCGGGCGGCCTCAGCCCGGCGGGCGGACCCGTTCCGCCGTCAGCGGCAGGTGGGCGGTGACGAAGGCGACGAAGCTCTCGCCCACCCGTCGCAGGCGCGTGGGCTCGTAGATCAGCAGAAGCGGACGCCGGATCGGCAGGCCGCGGACGCGCACAAAACGACCACCCGCCAACAGGGATGAGACGAAGCCGAGCCCTTGGCCCGCCTCCACGGCGCCGGACAGGGCGCGGCCGCTCCCCATCTCCCCGCTGCCGTGGAGTGGCGGCAGGGAGGCCCCGCGCGCCGCCAGCGCCGCCTCCACGGCCTGGCGGGTCCCCGACCCGGGCTCCCGCTGCACCAGAGACTCCCCCGTCAACTCGGCTAGGTCCACCTCGCCACGCCCGGCGAAGCGGTGTCCCGGGGGGTACGCCAGGACCACCTCGTCCTCGGCCACGACCACGCCCCGCAGCAGTGGGCTGCGCGGCGGCCGCCCCAGAAAGCCGAGGTCGCAGTGCCGCGCCCGGACGCACTCCTCGACGCTGTCCGAGTTCATGACGTGCAGGTGCGCCCGGACGTCGGCGTGCAGGCGGCTGAAGCGCGCCAGCACGCCAGGCAGGAAGAATTCCCCGAGCGTGGTGCTCGCGGCGATGTGCAGGAGGCCCCGCAGAGCCGATTCGGGGGCCTCCGGCTCGGCCCGCAGGGCGTCCCAACCCAGCAGCGTGGACTCGGCGAACGCCAGCCACCGCAGCCCCAGGCGCGTCGGCGAGACGGCCGGGCGCGTGCGCTCCAGCAGCGGGGCCCCCACCGCCGCCTCCAGGCGGCGGATGCGGCGACTGACGGTGGGTTGGCTCATGCCCAGGCTCTCTGCGGCAATGCTCAGGCTGCCACGCCGGACCGTCTCGACGAACACCCGCAGGTCCTCGATCTCCACGCCGCCGCCCCCCGCATGCAGGTTCCGCATACCGCGTTGCCGTCCAGGCGCCGGCCCGGTACGTTACGGCGGAAGCCGAGTCAGCACCTGTCTCCCGTGGCCTGCCGCACCCTGGGCAGCCGTCCGGGAGTGGCAGGCGTCGGGAGGGGTCCAGCCGTTGGCCGATACGGGTGTCCCGGTCGCCGCCCCGCCGGCCCGCCGCGTCTCGGCGGCGTGGGGGGTCGGCCTGTTCGTTGCCGTCTCCGTGGTCGGACTCTACCTGGCCAAGTGGCACCCATACTACGGCAAGGCCTTCGTGGCCGCCGCCCACCACAGCCTGGGGGCCTCGATCGTCAGCGGCAGCGCGGCCGCGGCCCCCGCCGCAGGTTGGACGGCCGCCTGGCGGTATGCGCTCGCCTACGGCAAGGACATCTGGTTGGCCCTGGTCGTGGGCCTGCTCATGGGTTCGGGCGTGCAGGCCCTGCTGCCCCGGGACTGGCTGCTGCGCCTGCTGGGCGGGGGGCGTCTGGGTGGCACCGTTCGCGCCGGGCTCGCCTCCGTCCCTTCGATGATGTGAACGTGCTGTTCTTCCCCACTGGCAGTGGGGATGGCCAAGAGCCGGGTACCGGTCGGCGCGACGCTGGCGTACTGGTTGGGGAACCCTCTGCTCAACCCCGCGACCATGGTCTTCATGGGCTTCGTCCTTGGCTGGCGTTGGGTGGCCCTGCGCCTGGTCTTCGGGGCCCTGCTGGTGTTCGGGGTCTCGCAGTTGGCCCAGCGCTGGTTTGGGGAGGCCGACCTGCCCGCGGCGGCCGCGCGGGAAGCGGCCGCCACAACGCCGCCCGACGACCGCCCCCTGTTGGTGCGCTGGGGCGTGTCCCTGGGTCAGTTGGCCCTGGGGCTCCTGCCCGAGTACGCCGTGATCGTCCTGGCCCTGGGGGCGGTGCGCGCCTGGCTGTTTCCGGCCATGAACCCCGCGGTGGGCCACGCCCTGTGGCTGGTGCCGGCGTTGGCGGTGGTGGGCACCCTCTTCGTCATCCCCACGGCCGGTGAGATCCCCATCGTCCAGACGCTGATGCGCTTCGGACTCGGCGCGGCCGGGGCGGGCGTGCTGTTGACCACCCTGCCGGCGGTCAGCCTGCCCTCGCTGGTCATGGTCGGCCGCGGCGTGCCGGCGCGCATCCTAGTCTTCGTCGCCGCCTGCGTCGCGGTCGCGGGGCTGCTGACCGGGGCGGCGGCGGTGGTGTTCCGCCTGTAGCGGGCGGCCGCCGCCTTCCTGGCGCGTCCGCCTACAGCCACCGCGCCAGGAAGGCCAGGGCCTCGGCCCGCATCGCCCTGGTCTGCAGGTGCCCCACGTGGTGCCGGGAGAGCCGCCAGGCCTCCGGTGCCCCGCAGGCCGCATAGACCTCGCGCAGGGACCGATCGATCGCCTCCAGGCCCTCCGGCGGCGTGAGCCGGTCGAAGTCGCCCGCCAGGGCGAGGTGTGGCCGCGGGGCGATCAGGGCGTTGATCTCCGCCGTGGAGAAGTGCTGCAGGAGCCGCGGCACATAGTAGTAGATGCCGTGGCCGTCGAGGCCCCGCGCCCGGAGCAGGGCGTCGAAGTCGGTCAGGCAACAGATGTCCACGCAGACGCGGACGCGTACGTCCAGGGCCGCGACCCACCAGGCCATGGTGCTCCCCATGGACATGCCCATCGTAGCGATGCGCCCCGGGTCGACATCCGCGCGGGCCGTCAAATAGTCCAACGCCCGCAGCGAGTCGAAGACCATCATGCCCCAGAGTACCTGACCCCGCCAGAGCATCTCCTTGAACAACTCCGACTCCGTCCGCCCGCGGCGTTCGCCGAAGTTCCAGGCGTCGATGGCCAGGGCCGCGATGCCGTGGCTGGCGAGCGTCTCCGCCCACGCCGGACCCGGCATGTATGGGGCCCCGCCGAGGAGTTCGTCGCGGCCGGCGTCGGCGTGGGAGTGGTTGAAGAGGACCACCGGCCAGGGGGGTGGCGCGGTGCGCGGTCGCGTGAAGTAGGCCGGCACGACCTCCGCGCCGTTGAGCCGCAGGAGCAGGTGCTCCAACATGTAGGCACCGCGCTCCTCCTGCCCCAGGAGCGTCGCGGCCACCTCGCCCCGCCCGGGGGGCAGGTCCCCCAGCAGCCCCAGCAACTCCTCCCGGCGATGCGCCGCACCCGGGCTCCCCGCCTCGTCCATGCCCATCCCCCCACCCGCTGCCCAGCACTACGCCGCACCCGCGTCCTTCCCTTCCTGTCCTGCGGCCGCGGCGGTGGCGAGGCCGGGCGAGCGTCCCGCCCGGTGCCCGGCGGCGATCCCCCGGCGCCGGGTCGGAGGGGCAGCGAGCAGGCGCCCCCCGGCGGCAACGGGGCAGCCCCGCCGCGGCCGGCCTCCGACCGGGCCACGCACAGCGGGCCTCTCTGGGCCGAGTCCGCTGCAGGTGCGGCTCGCCCCGGTGGGGAACTCCCAGCCATCCGCAGCCGCACAAGGAGTGGGGTCTGGTTTGCTGATTTCCTGCCAAGAGGGCCTCCTGCCCGGTCGCGACTTCTCCGAGAAGCTCCGCCACGCGGAGGCCTACGGATTCGACGCCGTGGAGTTGGACGGTGGCGCCATGGTCGCCGACAACGGCCTCGCCGAGCGCCGCGCCGCCCTGCAGGGCTCCCGGGTACGTGCGAGCAGCATCTGCGGCGGCATCCACAACCGCCACATCGACGTGGACCCCGCCGAGCGCGCCCGGGCCCGGGAGACCCTCAAGCGCCAACTGCACAACGCCGCGGAACTCGGCGCCCTGGGGCCGATCTTCGTCCCCATCTTCGCCGGGCCCAACCGGATGCCCGACCTGCGGCCCTTCCGCGGGCGGTGGGACCTGTGCCGGGCCCTGTGCGTCGAGGTGCTGCACCAGATCGACGCCGATGCGGCCGAGGCCGGGACCACGGCCCTGATCGAGCCGCTGAATCGCTACGAGGCGGATTTCCTGAACCGGCTCGACCAGGCCAAGGGCCTGCTGGCAGAGGCCGGCGCCCGCCACGTGCGGATCATGGCCGACTTCTTCCACATGCACATCGAGGAGACCAACATCCCGGCGGCCATCGAAGGGGCGGGGGCCCTCATCGGGCACGTCCACCTCGCCGACAGCACGCGGAAGGAACCGGGCTCCGGGTCGATCGACTTCGTCGCGGGCTTCCGTGCCCTCCGGCGGATCGGCTTCCAGGGCGCCATGGCCTTGGAGTGCGGGGTCAGCGGCCCCCACGAGGAGGTCCTGCCGCGCAGCGTCGACCACC
>DAHWHV010000624.1 GCA_027335545.1 Clostridia bacterium | reverse complement strand
CACGCGGTGCATGAGGGGCGGGTGGGCGGCGGGCAGCGGACGGGGCGGGTCGTCTTCCGCGCCCTGCACCCCGACGGGGCCGCTCCCTTGGTCCTCGGTGTCGGCGGGCGCCACGACGGGGTGGTGGCCGCGCTGGGGGGGGCCGCCGTCCCCGCTACCGGTTTCCACCTCGGGCTGGAGCGCGTCCTGCTCGCCCAAGACCGCGCCGGTGTGGAGGCGCCCGCGCCACCCCCCCCCGATGTCGTCGTGGCGGGGGAGGAGGCGGCCGCGGTGTTGGTCCTGTGTACCGAGGCCCGGCGGGCCGGGCTCCGGGCCGACTTCGACCCGTCGGGGCGCGGCTTGGCCGCCCAGCTCCGCCGCGCCCAGCGCTTGGGCGCGCGGCAGGTGGTCGTGGTGCGTGGGGCGGGTCAGCCGGTCTCCTGGCGGGATGGCGTGACGGGGCAGCGGCGGGACTGGCCCTTGGAGGGTGTGGTGGCCGCGCTCCGCGCGGGTCGGGCCTGAGCGCAGCGGGCCGCTTGGTCGCAGCAGCACACGAGGGGGGCACGCGGGCATGCGGCTGCAGAGGACGGCGTGGTGCGGGGAGTTGGCGGCGGCCGACGCGGGCCGGGAGGTGGTGGTCTGCGGTTGGGTGGAGGCCCAACGCGACCACGGGGGCCTGCTCTTCATCGACCTGCGCGACCGCAGCGGCCTGGTCCAGGTCGTGATCGATCCCCGCCGCTCCGGTCCCCTGTGGGAGACGGCGAAGCAGTGGCGGGCGGAGTGGACGGTCGGCGTGCGCGGCCGCGTTGGCGCGCGTCTGCCCGAGAACCGCAACCCCAGGCTGCCCTCCGGCGAGGTCGAGGTGGAGGCGGCGGAGGCCGAGGTCTTCGGTTCGGCGGCCCCCCTGCCCTTCCAGTTGGAGACCGGGGCGGACGTGGACGAGGCGATGCGCTTGCGCTATCGCTACCTGGACCTGCGCCGCCCGGCCCTGCAGGCCAACCTGCGCCTCCGCCACCGCTTCGCCAAGGCGGTGCGCGACCACCTGGACGCCAGGGGCTTCTATGAGGTGGAGACGCCGACCCTGACCCGGAGCACGCCGGAGGGCGCTCGGGACTACCTCGTCCCGGCCCGCACCGCCCCCGGGCACTTCTTCGCCCTGCCCCAGTCGCCCCAGATCTACAAGCAGCTCCTCATGGTGGCCGGCCTGGAGCGCTACTTCCAGTTGGCGCGCTGTTGGCGGGACGAGGACCTGCGCGCCGACCGTCAGCCGGAGTTCACCCAGATCGACATCGAGATGTCCTTCGTCGGCGCCGAGGACGTGATGGCGCTCGCGGAGGGGATGGTCTGCGACACCTTCCGCGCCGCCGCCGGCGTGGAGCTCCCGGCCCCCTTCCCGCGGCTCACCCACGCCGCGGCCCTGGCGCGCTACGGCTCGGACAAACCGGACCTGCGCGTGCCGCTGGAGATCGTCGATGTCTCGGCGGCCTTCGCCGTAACGGCGTTCCAAGGGTTTGCCGGGGCGTTGGCCGCCGGGGGCGTAGTGCGGCTGTTGCGGGTGCCGGGCGGCGCCGCCCTGACGCGCCGCGAACTCGACGCGCTGACCGCAGAGGCGCGGGGGCGCGGGGCCGGCGGCCTGGCCTGGTTCCTGCTGGACGCCCCGGGGCCCGCGCGCGCCGAGGGGGGCGGCACACGCCTCGTCGCCGCGGCTGGGCGGGCGGAGGTGGCCGTGCGCTCGCCGATCGCCAAGTTCCTCACCGCTGAGGAGCTCGCGGCCCTGGTGGGCGCGGGCCAGGGCGGTCCCGGGGATGCGCTGGTGGCCGTGGCCGACCGACCAGCCGTCGCCGCGGCCGTGCTCGGGTGGTTGCGGCTCTGGGCCGCGGAGCGCTTCGGCCTGCGGGGGGGCGAGGCCTGGTGTCCCGTCTGGGTCACGGACTTCCCGCTTCTGGAGTGGAGTGAGGAGGAGGGCCGTTTCACGGCCGTGCACCACCCGTTTACCGCCCCCCACCCGGACGACCGCGTCCTGCTGGCCTCCGCCCCGGCCGACGTGCGCGCCCAGGCCTACGACTTGGTGCTCAACGGGATCGAGGTGGGCGGCGGGAGCATCCGCATCCACGATCAGGCCAACCAGCGGGCCGTGTTTTCGGCCCTGGGCATCACCCCGGAGCAGGCCGGCGACAAGTTCGGTTTCCTGCTGGAGGCGCTGTCCTTCGGCGCGCCCCCCCACGGGGGCATCGCCTTCGGGCTGGACCGGTTGGTGATGATGCTGGCCGGCGCGGAGACGATCCGCGACGTGATCGCCT
>DAHWHV010000225.1 GCA_027335545.1 Clostridia bacterium | reverse complement strand
GCCGAGATGTCCTGGGCCATCGTCGCCGCCTGCATCGGGTGCCCCTCCCTGAGGCGGAACCCCTGCCGCCCCTCTGACCGTCGGGGCTCGATTCGACAACCGGGAGTGGAGACCTGTGTGGCGCACGCATTCAGCAGGCCTACGTCAATCCGGCCGCCGATGACGCACCCTGCCGCTTTCGGAGCGCGTCTCCGAACACTGGTCGCCACGTTTCGCGTCCCTGGGCGGGCCTTCCTGCCGCCGTTCCAGAAGGCCCGGGGACTACCGCCGAACCGTTGCGCCGGGGTGGGGCCGCCAGGGGCAGAGGGGATCCGGGCGCGTGGGGCGCCTGTCGGTCCTGGCGATGCGGCCTGGGGGCAAGCGGGGGCGGGGGCTCGCGACCCCTACCCCCAGAGCCTCCCGACCGGAGCTAGGCTGGGCGCCGCCGTCGCCAGAGCAGCATGCCCGCGCCGCCCAGCAGCAGGGCCAGCCCCGCCGCCTCCGGCAGCGGGCTCGCGCCCGTCTTGGGCAGCGTGGCCGCCGTCGTGCTGGAAGTCGTCGCGGTCGTCTTCGCGCTCGCTGCCGTCGTCTTGCCAGCCGTGGTCGCCGGGGCCGCGCCGTAGCCGGCGGCGAGCGCCGGCGCCGCCAGCCCCAGGCTCAGCACCCCAGCCAACACGGCTAGCCCGCAGTGCCGCACGATCCTCATGGACTGGGCATCCACGGCCTCGCATGCCTCGACGACGCCAACGTCCGGTACCGTGGCGATGGCGTCGCTCTACTCGTTGGGTTGGGCGAGGTGCTGTTCCGCGGCGCCAGGCCCCCGAGCGGGGTCGCAGCCCAACGCGCGGCACCCGATCCGCTTGACCGCCATGACTCGCCCAGGACCCCGTCGATCTACAGGAATGCGTCGAAGGCGCCGCCTGCGACCGCCGCAAGTTGATCCTCTGTCAGCTCGTCCGCCAGCAGCGCCGTGATCAGCGCCGCGGGCGTCATGGCCCGGCCCAGGACAACGCCATACTCGCGCAGCACCCCGTCCGGCGCCCGCTCCAACCGTGCCCGCAGCCCCGCGTCCCGCGCGCATGCGTCCCTCAACGCCTGCAGCTTGCTCAGGTCGGCCATCCGTCTCGCCCCCTCGAACCGGAGCGTAACGCCGGGGGCGGCCAGCCAACAGCCGAGCGGCTGACGAAACTCCGCCCACTGTGCGCCGAACGGCCTCCTTTGGTCAGGGCGCGCTGGCTGGCCGCGAACCTGGAGGGTAGCCGTGGGCCAAGCCGCTCCACAAGCTCTCCAGAACGCTCCCCCCTGGCCGCCGGGCACCGTCGCCAGGGGCCAGCCGCGCCGCGACGCCGCGCACGGGCGCGCCAGCGCCCCTTTCGGAACCGGCGACCTTGGGCCGCCGGCCCGCGGACGCCCGGCCCCCGGCCGCTACCCCCGCGGGCCCGCCCCCGGCTCCAGGCGCCAGAGGTGGAACGCGCCCGGCTGGACGCCCAGAGGCAGCGTGACGCCGGAGCGGGTGGCCTGGGCGGGGATGGCCCGGCCCGTCGCCACGTCCACTAGGTGGTAGGTGCCGGCGGGCAGCCCCAACCCGGCCAGGTGGATGGTCAGCCGGCCCTGGTAGGCGAAGGTCGGGTTGGTCCCGGCCACGGTCAGCCAGGCCGTGCGCCGGCTCCTGTCCACGGTCGGCACGATCTCCACGCGACTGGCCGTGCCGGGGCTCAGGCTGGCGTAGGCTGGCGCGTACCGCGCCAATTGCGCCGCCGTGTGCACGACGTGCCCCCCCTGCCGCGCATAGGCCGCGACGGCCGCGCCGCTCCCTTCCAGGGGCAGGACGGCCCGGTAGTCGCCGAGGCGCGTCACCCCGGCGGCCAGCTCGGCGCTGGTGACGACCGTGAAGCCCAGCAGGTGCAGCCGCCATGCCGCGGCGAGCCGCCGGGTCACCCCCGCCAGCGCGCCCGGCGTGTGGTAGATGGATCGGTAGGACACATACACGGCGACGGGCTGGAGCGGGTAGTGGCCGCGTAGTCCCTTCAGCAGCGGGATCGCCCGCGTGTAGACGGGATAGCCGACCTGGAACTCCCGGCCGCCCCCGTACAGGAAGAAGTCCATCCCGGCGCGCTCGGGGAACTCGAAGCCGTAGTGCCCCAGGAACTCCGCCACCTCGGCGTGGAGGCCGCGCGGTCGCGGGGTCCACTCCTCCAGCAGGGGCACCCCGTAGGCGCGCGCCAGGGCCGTGAAGATCAGGGCCAGGCCGGTGTGGTCGGCGTCATCGAGCACGACCGTGCCGTGGTAGTGCTTGGCCACCTGGAAGAAGGTGTCCGGCAGGTCGAAGGCGGTGCCGAACCCGCCGGCCCCGCCGCCCCAGTAGAAGTAGAGGGGGGCCCGGGTGACCTGGCGGTAGAGGGCGCTCAGGCGGCTGTAGGTCTCCTGCACGCTCCAGGCCCGGAAGTGCTGATAGACCCCGAAGAGCCTCTGGCCCGGCCGCGCCGCGGGCACCTGCGCGAAGGCGCCGTAGTGCGTACCCTCTGCCCGATTGAAGGCGCGGAGCGAGGCGTAGGCGCCCGGCAGCCAGGCGTGGAAGCGGGCGACGTCCTGGGGCGCGTAGCCGTTGACGCCGGAGCCGCCTGGGGCCGGTCCCCACATGTAGTCCAGCCAGCCGTAGTCCAGGAAGGCGCCGCCGAAGCCCGGCGACCCCTGGATGTGGGCCACCGTATCCTTGATGTAGGTGAAGTAGCTCTGGCGGTTGAAGCGGCTCCACCACGTCGGCACCTGGGACGCCGTGCCGTTGTTGCCCACATCGTACTTCGTGATCCAGGGTGCGGGGTTGCCTGCCCAGACCGAGTACCAGAAGATCGGGATGACCTTGACCCCGGCCTTGGCGGCGTTGGCCAAGTCCCCGTCCAGCACCGCAAAGGCGAAGCGGCCAGGGGCCGGCTCGACGGCCGCCCACTCCAGGTTGATCTCGGCCCGGTGGATGCCCTTGGCCGCGAGCTTGGCGAAGGTGGCCTCCGACCACGGCCGGGTGGGCTGCAGTGCCGCGAAGGTCACCGTGGCATAGACGACGGACGGGTGGGCCGTGAAGAGCGGCGAGGTGCGCGCCAAGCGGAAGTAAAGGTAGCTGGGCGCACCGGCACCGGCCAGGGTGTTTTGGTCGAGCACCTCGGCGCTCCGGTGCTGGACGGTGGCCGTGTGGTAGAAGCTATCCCCCTGGTTGCCCCCCGCCCCGACCTGCGCCAGCCCGTGGGTGACGTTGGCCGGCCCCAGCGCTGCGGCCGCCGGCCCCGCGGCCAGGGTGACGCTGGCCCGCGGCTCGCCGTGGCTCGGGGGGCGCAGGCTCAGCACCAGCTGATGCACCGCCACGCCGACCGCGGCGGAGAGTCGCAGGTCCGCGGAGAAGTTTTGGCGCCCGCCCCAGGCCACGTCCACCAGCTTCCAGGTGTGGACCTGCCAGTGCGCGCTCGGGAACACGGACGCGGTGCTGTCGTAGGCCCCCGCGACCGGGGCGGTCGTGTTGCTCGAGTTGTAGTCGATCTGGAGCGACGCCGGGCTCGGGGACCAGGCGAGTTGCGCGGCCCACACCGGGGGCTTGCTGGGGGCATCGTCGGCCGCCGTGCCCCCCCCGTGTCCGCACCCCGCCGCCGCCAGGATCAGGGCCCCGACGCTCGCCGCCGCGGCGGCGCACCGCACTCTCGCCCAGAACCGCACCGGAGACGCCTCCCCGCGGCACCGCCTGCACGGCGGTTCGCGGGCGGTGGGGATGCTCCTGCCGAGGTCGGCGATGATGCGGACGAGGAAGGCGAGGGCATTGCTCGCCATCGCTTCCCCCTCCGTGGCGCTCCCGTAACCCGCAAGGGCCACAAGGGCCCCGAGGGTGCATACTGCAGGCGAGGAGCCGTGCTGGGACACTTTGGTCCCTGGGGGGTCGGGCGCGTCTATCGCCGGGCGGCCGCCTGCTCCGGCGCACGCCGGCGCGGCCGCTGTCCCTGCGCTGGCCCGAAGGCGCCTGCCTACGGGAGCTCGCCGAGGAGACCGGCGTTTCCGGCGCGCGCATCCTGGGGAAGGTCGGCGTCTACCCGTATCTGCACGTCCAACGTGGGGAACGCCAACGCCGGCACGTGTACGCCGTCGCCCCGCCCGACGGGCTCCCCGACCTGTGGACGCACCGGGTGTCGGGGGCCGGCGTCGACCGCGGCCTGACCTTCCGCTGCCGCTGGATGGAGGTCGGCGCGGCGGAGAGTTGCCTGGCAGGCGATCAGGGGGCGTACCTGCCCCACGCGCTGGACGTGCTGGCGGCAGCGAGGGCATGGGCCGCGCCCAAGAGCGGCGCCGTGGGCGCCGTCATCACGATTCGGGAGGGCCGAAGAACGGACCATGAGGCGCTGCTCGCCCTCTGGACCGGGTTGGGCGACTACCACCGGAGCATCGAACGGATCCGTCCCCTGCGCTGGGCGCTCCGCCCGACGGAGACCCGGCTCCGGCTGCTGCAGGAGACGTGGAGCGACCCGAGCCGGCGTGGGGTCTTCGTCGCCGAAGGCGAGGACGGCCTCGTCGGCTTTGTGCGGGTCTCCTTGTCCGAGAAAGGGCCTTGCCCCGCCGCGATTGACACGTTGTTCGTCACGGGGCCTCGGCGCGGCCAGCGCATCGGCACGCGCCTCCTGGAGCGGGCCTTGACCTGGTGCCGGGAGCGGGGTGCGGCGGAGGTCAGCGTCGAGTTCATCGCGCCCAACGAACCGGCGCGGGCGTTTTACGAGCGTGCCGGCTTTCAGCCCCTGCTTGTGACACACGTCCGCCGCCTCTAACGGTGCGGGGGCGAGGCAACGTCGCGCCCGCCCGACCGGCACCCAGCCATACTTCAGCCGTTTGCCAGCCGCTTGCGGTTACGAGGGGCGATGGCGCGCTCCTATGGCAGTCGCCGACGGTTCCCACCGGCGGCAGGCTGC
>DAHWHV010000603.1 GCA_027335545.1 Clostridia bacterium | reverse complement strand
GCGCGCGCCGGCTCGGCCCGCGGTCACCGCCCAGCGGCGCCTCCGGCGCGCGCATCCGGCGCGCGCATCCGGGGTGGGGGAGCGGTCCGTGTGTCGACACGCATGGAGGAAGGCCAGACTCCTCACCGAAAGGGATGAAGTGGGCCGGGACGGCCCCCGGAGGCGACGCCGTTGTGGCGCGTGGTCTACATCGCCGCGACCCCTTCCTTGGCGAAGCGGTTGCAGGGATTGCTCACCGAGCAGGGCTTCCTCGTGTCCCTGCGGCAGCACGGTGCCGAGATGGAGGGTGGGTGCGCGGTCTTGGTCCCCGCGGTCGAGGCGCGGGCGGCCCAGGAGGAATTGGGCCGCTTGCTGTCCCAACTCCGGGTCGGGGGCGACGGGCCCGCGGGAGAGGCGCGCCCCGAGCGCGGCCGCGGCCCGACGGCCGGAGAACGCCCCTGAGTGGCGCCAGGGCCTGAGCAGAGGCGCGTCGGCGCCGCCGCGGCCGCGACGGCATCCGGCCGGCATCGGGCACCAGGCCCGGCGAGGCGTAGCGACGCGGGAGCAAGGGGGGGCCCAGTGCGCCGGATTGCCGTGATGACCAGTGGGGGAGACGCCCCCGGCATGAATGCCGCGGTGCGGGCGGTGGTGCGCCGGGCGGCCGCGGCAGGGGTGCAGGTGATCGGGATCCGCCGTGGGTACTTTGGGCTGCTCGGGCGCGAATTCGAGCCCCTTGGGCCAGAGTCCGTGCACGACATCATCCACCGTGGCGGCACCATCCTGCTGACCGCGCGGTGCCAGGAGTTCCTCACCCCGGAAGGACAGGCCGCGGGCGCCCGGCACCTGCGCGCCGAGGGGATCGAGGGCCTCGTCTGCGTGGGTGGGGACGGCAGCCTGCGCGGGTGTATGGCCCTGCAGGCCCTGGGCATCCCGGCCACGGGCGTCCCCGGGACGATCGATAACGACCTGGGCGGGACCGAGGCGACGATCGGCTTCGATACGGCCGTGAACACCGCGGTCGGCGCGGTGGACCGCGTGCGCGACACCGCTGCGGCCCACGAGCGAACCTTCGTGGTCGAGGTCATGGGCCGCAGGAGTGGCTTCATCGCCCTGGCGACGGGTCTGGCCTGTGGTGCGGAGACGATTCTCGTCCCCGAAATCCCCTGGAGCGTCGAGGGGGTCTGTCGGCGTTTGCGCCGCGGCCTGGAGCGGGGCACGCGCCAGAACCTCGTGGTCCTGGCCGAGGGCGCGGGGCATGCCATGGAGCTGGGGAGCGCCATCGAAGCCGCGACGGGTCTGGAGACGCGGGTGACCATCCTGGGGCACGTCCAGCGAGGGGGCTCACCCACGGCCGTGGACCGGAACCTGGCCAGCCGCCTCGGGGCGGCGGCGGTCGAGTTCCTCATCGAGGGGCACCACGGGGTGATGGCTGGACTGCAAGCAGGGGTGGCGGTCGGCATCCCCTTGCGGCATGTGACCAGGACCCGGCGCACCATGGACCGCTCCCTGCACGACCTGGCCGGGCTCCTGTCGGCGTAGGTGGGCGCGGCAAGGCCTCGCCCGGCCTGCGCCGGCGGTCGGGGCCGGCCGTCCTCCCGGCCCACCGTTGGAGCGCGGGGCGTCCTCTGGGGCCTGGTGCCGTGACGCGCCAGGTGGCCGCCCCAGCGGCGCGTCTCCGCGGGGGCGGCCCCGGTGCTGGGGGCGGGTGACCCCTGCTGCTGCAGCGCGCCGTCGGGGCGGCCGGGACCGGGGGGTCCGGCCCGGGCCGCCCCAGGCGGGGGCCGGGGGGCTGGGACGGGAGTCGGTGTGGCGCGCGTGCCCCGGCGCGGCCTCTCCGCCCGGGGGGCCGTGCGGCGGGCGGGTCCGTAAGCCCAGGCCCTTGAAGCCCTTGAAGCCCTTGAAGCCCTTGAAGCCCTTGAAGCCCTTGAAGCCCTTGAAGCCCTTGAAGCCCTTGAAGCCCTTGAAGGTTGGGTGAGGTGAGCGTG
>DAHWHV010000601.1 GCA_027335545.1 Clostridia bacterium | reverse complement strand
GCGCCGTGCCGCCGGTCGGCGCGCGGCGCTCGACCCGGACGCGGTGCGGCGGTTGTGGTGGGGCCACCGCGCCACGCTCGCCCGCCTGGCGCAGGCGCGCACCCGCGACGACCCGCGGGCGATGCGCCGTGCCTTGGCCGCGCACGCGCTGGTGCACCGGCCGGCCGGGCCGGTCGCCGGCTCCGTGGCGCGCGGGCTCGCCCACGACCTGCCCGTCGCCGTGCGCCGCGAACTACCCTGGGTCCTGCTGGCGGCGGGGATTTATACCGTGGCCGGCGGGGTCCTCGGCGTCGCCGCCGCCTACTCGCGCCCCTGGCGACAGGCCCTGCTGCCGGCCGCCCTGCGGGCCGGGCTGCGGGCGCAGTTGCGGGCCGGGGGCCACCCGCGCCACGGCCCCGCCGCCTCGCTGGTGGTCATGCTGTTTTTTCACAACATCCTGGCCAGCGCCGTCGCATACGCCGGCGGCCTGCTGGCTGGTTTGGGCAGCATCGCCGCCCTCGTCGGCAACGCCGCCCTGGTGGGGTCCCTGGCCGGCTGGATGGCGGCGCACGGCGCTTCGACCACGTTCTGGGCCCTGATCGTCCCCCATGGCGCCCTGGAACTGCCCGCCACCTTCTGCGCCGGCGGCGGCGGACTCGCCGCGGGCGCCGCCTGGCTTCAGCCCGGAGAGCGCGGCCGGCTGGAGGCGATGGCGGCCGCCCTGCGGCGGACGGCACCGCTGTTTGGGGTCTGCGTCGTCTGGCTGGCAGGTGCCGCGTTCTTGGAGGGCCTGTTCACCCCCCAGCCTCTGGCGCCCATCGTCAAGCTCGCGGTGGGCGGCGGCCTGTTTTCGGCGCTCGTGCTCTGGCTTGCCTGGCCGCGGCCGAGCGCGGCGCCCCCGCGGTCCGCGTCCGGGCCACCGCCGCGGCCGGCGCCGCCCGGTCCACCGCTGCAACCGCTGCTGGCGGCCGCGCAGCCCGGTGGTCCGCCGCTTGCGTCCCCGGCGCGCCGGCCGCCCACCCGCCGGCCCGACGCCCCGGCGACGGGCGTGCGCCTACCGGAGGGGTTGCGCCTGGCGCTGCCGACGGCGAGCGTACCCAGCCGCGCCGTGGCCATGGCCGTCGATCTGGCGATATGGACCGCCGTGCTGGCCCTGCCCCTGGGCGCCGCCGTCGGCATGGGTCTGCGCCCCGGCCATACCGCGCTGCTTGCCCTGGGGGCGGTCTGGGCCACCGGCACCGCCGGCCTCTATTGGTTTGTCTGGGAATGGCTCGGCGGAGGCACCACCCCCGGCAAACGGCTGTTTGGCATCGCGGTGCTGGCGCAGGACGGACGCCCGCCGGGGTTCGTGCCAGCCCTGACGCGCAACCTCATCCGGCTGATCGACGCCCTCCCCACCGCCTACATCCTCGGCGCGGCGGTGGCGATCGGCTCCGACGGCCGCCGCCTGGGCGACTGGGTGGCGGGCACGCGGGTCGTGCACCTGCCCGAGCTGGCGCGACCCCGGCGCCGGCCGCGCCCGGTCCTGCCGCTGCCGCGCCCG
>DAHWHV010000594.1 GCA_027335545.1 Clostridia bacterium | reverse complement strand
GGGGCGCGGGGCCCCGCGGGGGGCGCGGGCGGAGCGTGCGGGGCCGCATGACCCGCCCCCCGCGGGACGGCGGGTCATGCACCGGTGCCAGGCACGAGCCGGGTATCAACCGGACTTTCGCAAAGGGGCGGCCGGGCGCCTTGGTGCCGAGGGGCTGGCCCCTGACCACGACCGCACCCGCTCGCGTCGGCGGCTCCTTGTGCGCGGCGGCGTCCGCCTGACACCGCGAGATTCAGGATCAATCGGGCGCGTACCACCCGCTCCGAGCGAGCGGGGGGCGCGTGCCCGCCAGCGCCAGCCGCGCCGCCGTCTCGCCGCTGCGCACGGCGCCCTCCAGGCACGCGGGCCAGCCGGTGGCGGTCCAATCGCCGGCGAGGGCGAGGCCGTGGATGGGGGAGGCGGCCGCCACGCGCAGCGCGCCGCTGCCGGGCACGGCGCGGAAGGTCGCGTGCCGCTGCCACACGGGCACGGCGCGCAGGAGCATCGCCTCCGGGGTCACGGGCAGGGCCCGCCGCAACTGGCTTTCCAGCGCGGGCACCAGCGCGTCCAGGGGGGTGCTGGCCAGGGTCTCGGCGTCGCTGATGGAAAGGGCGATGTCGCGTCCGTCGCGCTCGGGGTGCCCCAGCAGGCGTCCGCGGTTGAAGGCAAACTGGAGATCGCCGTCGAGGAAGGCGACGAGATCCCCGCGCAGCACCGGCCGATCGTAGTGGAGGTGGACGTCGAGAATGGGGCTCCAGCCCAGCTCCCGCGCGCCGCGCAGCGCCGGGTGCGCACGCCAGGGCGGGGGCAGCAAGGCGCCGAGCGCGTCGTGGGGCACCGCGGCGATCGCGGCGTCCACCTCCATGCGCCCGCCACCCCGGGCGAGTTGGACGCCACGCAACCGGCCGCCTTCGACCTCCAGGGCGGTTACCGCGGCCCCCAGCCGCACCGAGACGCCACGGCGCGCTAAGGCCGCCAGCGCCCGGTCGGCGACCTCCCCCAGGGGGGCGGTGAACAGCCCGAGCGCCGCGGCCCGCCATCCGGCGGCAAAGCCCATGCGCAGGGCGGCGCAGGCCTGGCCCGCGCTGGCCGCGCTCGCGTGGCAGTTGAGGATACCGACGCCGACCAGGTTCCAGAGGCGCGCCACCGCGCGCGTCCCCTGCCCGTACCGCCGGAGCCACGCCGCGAAGGTCTGCTCGTCGCCGGGCGGCGCGCCGACCAGGGCCGCCGCCGCGCGCAGGGCGGCGAGGCGTTCGGTGGCAGAGAGGTGGCGGTAGCGGGCCAGGGCAGGCAGCAGGTGCAGCGGGCCGGGGAGGCGCGCGCTGCCCAGGGTCGACCAGCGGCCCGCGCCGCGCACCGGCACCCGCAGCAGCGGCTGGAAGCGGACGCTGGCGGCGGCGCCGACGCGGCGGAGCAGGGCCGGGAAACGGTCGCAGCACCCGAGCACGACGTGCTGGCCGTTGTCAAGCGGGGGGCCGCCGCCGGGGTCAGAGAAGGAGAAGGCGCGGCCGCCGGGGCGGTTGCGCCGCTCCAGCAACACGACCTCGGCGCCGGCCTCGGCGAGGTCGTGCGCCGCGGAGAGCCCGGCCCAGCCCGCGCCGACGACGGCTACGCGCGTCCCGCCCTCACCTGCCGGTTGCGCAGCAGCAGCGTGCCGATCAGTTGCACCTTGCGGCGG
>DAHWHV010000587.1 GCA_027335545.1 Clostridia bacterium | reverse complement strand
TGGGCGCTCAGACGTGGGCGACGGCGGCCGGGGCGGGGGCGGCCAGCGGCACGATCGGCGCGCCCAGGGCACCGACGGCGCTCCAACGGGAGAACTGCTCCAGCAGGGGCGCGATGGCACCCGGGGTCACCGCCGTCGCCTCCAGTTCCGCCAGGGCCCCTGCGGTGCTTTCCGCGTGGAGCCTCGCCAGCGTGACGGTGTAGGCGCGCGCGTCGCACCGCTCCAGCAGGCGCAGGCACGTCTCGACGTCCCCCGGCCGCAGCGGTTCGTCCCCGAAGAAGCGCGCGCGCAGGCCGGCCACGGCCTCCTCCTCCTCCGCGACGCGGCGGCGCCGCTCCGCGTCCGGCTCCCCGGGCTCGCCGCCGCGGCCCAGGTCAAGGCTCGCGCGCTGGAAGGCATAAAGCACAGGGAGCGTCCGCCGCTTGGCGGGCAGGTCGTCGGCCAGCTTGCCCGTCTCCTCCGACCGGCCCCAGATGCCGTCGATGTCGTCGCTGATCTGCAGGTACATCCCCAGGTGGTGCCCCAGCCGCCGGGCGGGGGCCGTGAGCTCCGGCCGGCCCGCGGCCAGCACGCCCAGGACCGCGGCCGAACCGACCAGCGCGGCCGCCTTGCGCGCACAAGTGTCCAGGTACTGCTCGATGCCGGGGTTGCCCGCCTCCGCGCAGCGCAGGTCCAGGTACTGCCCCTCGGCCAGGCGCAGCATCGCCCCGACCAGCTCCGCGACGGCGTCCAGCGTGGCCTCCGGCGGCAGCCCCCCACGCTGGGCGCGGAGGGCGGCCGCGTGGACGGAGGCCTGCAGCGCCGCCCCGACGTTGATCGCCTGCGCGGCCCCACTGATCCGCCACATGGCCGGTCGGCCGCGGCGGAGCGGGCCCGCATCCTGGATGTCGTCGAAGACCAGGGTCGCGCTGTGCAGGAGTTCCACGGCCGAGGCCAGAGGCAGCGCCCGGCCGAGCCCGCCCCCGAACATCTGGGCCACCAGCACCAGAAGCAGCGAACGCAGGTGCTTGCCCGGCTTCGCCGGCCCGGTCGCCGCCAGTTCGCGCCAGCCCATGTGGTACTCGACCCAGTTGTAGAAGGGCAGCGTCGTGCGCAACTCCCCCCACGTCTCGCGGAGATCGTCGTCCACCGCCTGGGTCAGCAGGACCAGGAGCGATTCCCTGGACAATCCCTGTCGCGTGCGTGCGCTCATCCATGAACGACCCTTCCTGATCCGGAATACCCGGCGGCGCGCCCCACCCGGCAGCGGTGCCGGCGGGTCTGGCCGCGATGCCGCCGCTGGGCCGGAGTGCCTGGGCGGCGCCGCGGCCCCGGGATGCGCCCCCTTCAGCCCGCTACGGCCCCAGCGATCCCGGCGGCCTGCGAGGCCGTCTCGGGCGCGCTCAGGCGCTGGGTGACCAAGCCGGCCAGCGCGGCGACGATGCGCGGGTCGAACTGCTGGCCCCCACCGTCCAGGACCAGGCGGACGCCCGTGCTTACCAGCGCCGCCGTGCCGCCGAAACGGATGGCCGCCACGACGGCCACCAGGAAGTAGATGAAGTAGAT
>DAHWHV010000574.1 GCA_027335545.1 Clostridia bacterium | reverse complement strand
TGCTGCTCCGCCACAGCCTGCACCGCCCCACCGAGGCCGGCGCCGTCAGCGCCGCCGTCGCGGCGGCGCTGCGCGAGGGGCTACGCACGGCCGACATCGCCCCCGCCGGTCACGGCACCCCGGCCTCCACGCAGGAGATGGGAACCGCGATCCGCCGTCATCTGGCCGCCGGCCTGCGCGAGGTCTGAGGCGCCGCCGGCCCGCCCGTCGCCGCAGGCAGGGGAAGAGGGGGAGCCGCGGGTGGAGCCTCTGGTGTATGTGGACGGTCGCTTCTATCCCAAGGATGAGGCCCGGGTGTCGGTGTTCGACCACGGCTTCCTCTACGGCGACGGGGTCTTCGAGGGCATCCGCGCTTACGGGGGGCGTGTCTTCCGCTTGGGGGAGCACCTGCGGCGCCTCTACGACTCCGCCAAGGCCATCATGCTCGATATCCCCCTGAATAGCGCCCAGCTGGAGGGCGTGGTGCTGGAGGCCTGTCGGCGCAACGGCCTCCGGGACGGGTATGTGCGGTTGGTCGTCTCCCGCGGCAAGGGAGACCTGGGGCTGGATCCGCGCAAGTGCCCGCGGCCGACCATCGTCTGCATCGCCGACACCATCGCCCTCTACCCGCCCGAACTCTACGACCAAGGCATGCGGGTCATGACCGTCGCCACGCGGCGCAACGGGGTCGAAAGCCTGAACCCGCGGATCAAGTCGCTCAACTACCTCAACAACATCCTGGCCAAGGTGGAGGCGAACCAGGCCGGTTACGCCGAGGTGCTGATGCTCAACGAGCAGGGCCTCGTCGTGGAGTGCACGGGGGACAACATCTTCATCGTGCGCGGGCGGCGCCTGCTGACGCCCCCCGCCTGGGTCGGCATCCTGGAGGGCATCACGCGCGGCGCCGTGATGGAGGTTGCCGCCGCCGCAGGGCTGGAGGTGCGCGAGGAGGTCTTCACCCGGTTGGACGTCTGGACCGCGGACGAGTGCTTCCTCACGGGGACGGCGGCCGAGGCCATCCCCGTCGTGGAGTGCGACGGCCGGGCGATCGGCACGGGCCGGCCCGGACCGGTGACCGCCGATCTGATCCGGCGCTTCCGGGCCCTCTGCGGCTCGGAGGGGGTGGAGATCTAGGTGGGCGCTGCCAAAGTCCCCGGAGGCAGCGCCCACTCCGGGAGCCCGGGCCTGGCGTGCACGCCGGGTCCGGAGCCGTTCGGGGCCGGGAGGTGACAGGCGTGCCGCGTGGCGGTTTAATGGGGGTCGTCTGACCCCGCTGGGGCCGGGCAACGGCGGTGGGTAGCGGAAGGGAGGCGGCGGTGTCATGGGTGGCGGTGAGCGGGTCGCGGCGACGGGTGCGGAGATGGTGGTCCGGGGACTCCTCAGAGAGGGTGCCGACGTGGTATTCGGCCACCCGGGCGGCGCCAACCTGCCGATCTACGATGCCCTGTACGGCTCGGCCGTGCGGCACTACCTGATGCGGCACGAGCAGGGGGCGGCGCACGCCGCCGACGGCTTCTCGCGGGCCAGCGGCCGGCTCGGGGTCTGCCTGGCGACCTCCGGCCCCGGCGCGACGAACCTGGTCACCGGCTTGGCCAACGCGCACATGGACTCGATCGGCATGGTCGCCTTGACGGGCCAGGTGGGGGTGCCGTTGCTGGGCAGCGACGCCTTCCAGGAGGCCGACACCGTCGGCATGACCATGCCGGTCGTCAAGCACAGCTACCTCGTGCGGCGCACCGAGGACATCCCGCGGGTGCTGCACGAGGCGTTCCACATCGCCGGCACGGGCCGCCCGGGGCCGGTCCTGGTCGATCTGCCCAAGAACCTCACGGCGGGCCGTGGCGAGGCCGAATGGCCCGTCGGCGTGCCGCGCATCCGCGGGTATCGCCCCCTGCCGCCGCCGCCCGCCGAGCGCGACCTGGATGCCGCCGTCGCGGCCCTGGAGGCGGCGGAGCGGCCGCTGCTGATGATCGGCGGCGGGGTCGTGAAGTCGCAGGCCCAGGCCGAGGTGCTGGCGCTGGTGGAGGCCCTGGGGTGCCCGGTCATCGCCACGCTGATGGGCCTGGGGGCCGTGCCCGGCAGCCACCCGGCGCACCTGGGCATGATGGGCATGCACGGCACGCCGATCGCCAACATGGCCACGACGCAGACCGACCTGCTGATCGGCGTCGGCGTGCGCTTCGACGACCGCGTGACGGGTGCGCTGCCCCGCTTCGCGCCCCGGGCCAAGATCGTGCACCTGGACATCGATCGCGCCGAGATCGGCAAGAATGTGGACGCCTACGTCGGGCTGGTCGGCGACATCCGCCAGACCCTGGGCGCCCTGTTGCCGCGGCTCGCCGGACGCGCCGTGCGGCGTGCCTGGCTGCCGGAGATCGACCCGTCTCTGCGGCCCGAGGACGGGCGCTCGTTCGGCTACCCGCGCGAGCACTTCGCCGACGGGCGCATCTCCGGGCCGGATACGGTGGAGGCGATGCATCGCGCCACCGCGGGCGGGGCGATCGTGGTCACCGACGTGGGCCAGCACCAGATGTGGGCGGCCCAGCACTACGCCTTCGAGCGCCCGGGGCAGTTCATCACCTCCGGGGGCCTGGGCACGATGGGGTTCGGACTCCCGGCCGCGATCGGGGCGCAGGTGGCCCGACCGCGGGACTGCGTGGTCTGCATGACGGGCGACGGCTCCTTCCAGATGACGCTGCAGGAGTTGGCGGTGGTGCGCGAGCACGACCTGCCCCTGAAGATCGTCATCTTCAACAACGGCTACCTGGGCATGGTCCGCCAGTGGCAGGAGATGTTCCACCAGGAGCGCTACAGTTCCTCGGCCGTCTGGAGCCCCGACTTCGTCAAGCTGGCCGAGGCCTACGGCATCCCGGCCGTGCGCACGGGCCGCCGCGACGAGCTGGACGCGGTGGTGCGGCGCGCGGTGCAGCAGCCCGGACCCGTGCTGATCGAGGTGCAGCAGGTGGTGGGCGAGAACTGCTGGCCGATCGTGCCGGCGGGCAAGGCGCTGGAGGACATGATGGTGCGCCCGCCGGCGCCGCGGGCCGCCGATGCGGCCGCGCACCGCAGCGCCTGAGCCGGGCGGGGTGGAGGGGGGGCGGTTCCGCCGCAGGCGGGGCCGCCCCCCTTTTCGCTTGAGCGCCGATCGGCACCAGGGAGCGCCGGTGACCGCCCATTGGGATCCCTGGCGGGGGCCCCGTGGCTTCCTGGGTGGGCGGCCAGGGACCGGTGCCCCGGGGGCGCGCGCGGGGGGCACCCGGCCGGCGGCGGGGCCGGGCCCCCAGGCGCGGCCGCTTTGTCCACGCGGCCGCGGGCATCCCGGCGGGCACACTGAGGGCGGCGGGCCCCTCCGCGAAGGGAGGCAGCGGCGTGCCGTACAGCCTGACCGGGACGGACGAATGCCCCCGCTGCGGTGCCCAGCTCCGCTTCGAGGACGACGACGGGACGCGGGAGTGCGTGTGCGGCTGGAGCGATCGCCGCGGCGACCCGGCCGACGAGCAACCGCCGGTCGCGGACCCGGGGGAGGGCGGCGACGACCTGGTGCCGTGAGGCCAAGGGGGCGGGGAGAAGCCCGCCCCTTGGCCCCTGGCCTGTTGCGGGGATGGAGGCCCGTGGCGGTCCTGCCTCCGGGTCGCCACAGGGTGGGTCGGGGAGTGGGTGGCGCGACCTGTAGGCGGCCGCCTCCCGTTCGCGGCCGCCTACAGGTCCGGCACCAGCCGCCCGATCCGTTCCAGCGAGGCCGTCACCAGCCGGGGGTCCAGCCCGCCGAAGCGGACCAGCAGCAGGGCCCGCTCGACGCCCATGGCCGCGAAGGCCGCTAGGCGCTGCCCCAACTCCGCGCGGTCGCCGAAGAGCACGAACTCGCGGCAGATGGGGGCGCCGGCGTAGCGGGCCCCCGGCACCAGGCGCGTGCGCAGGTAGCGTTGCAGGGCCTCCTCCGCCTGGGCGTAGGCCGGATCGCGCGCGTCCGCGCCGCAAAAGCAGTGGAAGGCGGCGGTCACCCCGCCGGGTCTGCCCGCCGGCAGGGCCTGGCGGTAGGCGGCGATCTCGGCGGCGAGTTCCGCCGCCGAACGGAGGGCGATGTAGGGGACGGTGGCCATGGCGAGGCCCTGGCGGCCGACGAAGGGGGCCGAGCCGGGCCGCGTGACCCCGACGTGGATGGGCGGGCCTCCGGGTTGCAGCGGCAGCACGGACAGGGCGGCCGCGGCCACCTGGAAGTGCCGGCCGGCGTGGTCCACCGGGCAGCCGCCCCAGGCGCGGCGCACGATGGCCAGGGCCTCATCGAACCGCTCCCGGCGCTGGCTGGGATCGAGGCCGAAACCGGCGAACTCCGACTCGAGGTAGCCGGAACCGACCCCGAACTCCAGCCGGCCGTCGCTGAGCTGGTCCAGCAGGGCATAGCGCTCCGCGGTGCGCAGGGGGTGATCGAAGGGCAGGACGGCCGTGGCCGTGCCCAGGCGCAGGCGGTCGGTCCGGCCCGCGATCGCCGCCAGGAGGACGGCGGGGTCGGGGGCGAGGCCGTAGGTGGAGAAGTGATGCTCGGTGACCCAGAAGGACTCCAGCCCGCACGCCTCCGCGAGTTCCGCCTCCCGCAGCGTCTGCCGGTAGGCGGCGTTCGGGGTCTCCCCCAGGTCCGGATGGTGGTCCAGGGCGCAGAAGAGGCCGAGTTTCAAGGGCGCCGATCCCCCCCCCGCTGACCGATGCCCGCCGGTGCCGACGCCCCGGGGACGGGGCGCGACCAGCGGAGTGTACCGCCAATCCCACCCGGGCGTCGCCAGAGGGGCCGGAGCCCGGCCGACCCCGGGCGGGGAGGCGCGCCGACGCCCAGGCCCGCGAACCCCCCTTCCGCGCCGGAGGGAGTTCGGGCCCGGGGCGCGAAGCCCCGGCCGTCGCCGCAGGTGGGGGAGGGGTCGCCCGTGCGCATCGCCACGTACAACGTGTTGGGCCTCACCGGGTACCCACCGCAGGTCGCCGCCGGGGACCTCAGGGACACCGAGCGCACGGTCGCGCACTTCGCCGCCGTCTTTTCCGGCCTGGGCTGCGACGTGCTGGCCCTGCAGGAGGGACCGCCCCTGGAGACCATGCGGCGCATCGCCGCCGCCCTGGGGATGCACCTCGCCGCGTTCCCCTCGCCCACGGCCTACCCCGGCTACGTGCTCTCGCGCGCCCCGATCCGGGAGAGCCGGGCCTACGCGCACCCCGGCCCGGGCGCGCGGGACGGCCCCTTCAGCCGGCACGCCGGCGCGGCGCTCCTGGAGTTCGGCGCGCACGGCCTGTGGGTCGTGGATGTCCACCTGCACCCGCACGACCTGGCCCTGCGCGAGCGGGAGACGGAGCGGCTGCGCGGACACCTGCGGGCGCTGGCGGCGGGGGAGGCGCCCGTCGTCGTCCTGGGGGATTGCAACTCGGAGCC
>DAHWHV010000560.1 GCA_027335545.1 Clostridia bacterium | reverse complement strand
GCGCGCACCCGCCGACGCCGCCCACCGGGGTGCCGTTTGTCCCGTCCCCGCGCAGCCTGCGCCGTTACCAAGCGGTCTACCGCCAGCACGGCTTCGACGCCCTGCGCCCGCAGCGGCGCGCCGACTGGGGGATCCGCCGGTCCATTCCCGACCCGCTCTGGGACCAGGCCGCGCTGCTGAAGCGCGAGGCGCCGGCCCGCAGCGCCACCCAAGTGTGTGCGCTGCTGGCGGCGTGGGCGCCCACGGTGGGGCTCGACCCCGCCGCGGTGACCCGGATTCGCCGCGCGACCCTGTATCGCCAGTGGCACCAGGCGGGGCTCACCCGCCGGCGGCTGGCCGACGCCGCCCCGAAGCGCTACCGCCGCTGGGAGGCGCCGTCGCCTGGGGCGTTATGGCAGACCGACGTGATGAACGGCCCGTGGATCCCGGATCCCACGGCGGAGGAGCCGACCCGCACCCGGGCCACGTATTGCCTGGTGCTGCTGGATGACTACTCGCGCCGCGTGGTGGCGGGGCGGTTCGCCTGGGCGGCGGATGCCGCCTTGCTGGAGGAACTGCTGGCCGCCGCGGTCCGCCAGTGGGGCGCTCCCGAGCGGGTGTACTGCGACAACGGGCTGATTTACACCAGCGACCGCTTCACGACGGTACTGGCCCGGCTGGGGGCGCGCGTCGTCCACACGCCCCCGTACACGCCCAGTGGGAAAGGCAAGCAAGAGCGGTTTTGGGGCTCCCTCCAAGCTTCGTTCTTGCCGGAACTCCGGGTGCAGCCCGCCACCTCGCTCGGCGAGCTCAACACCTGGTTCGCCGCGTGGCTCGAAGACCACGACCACCGGCGGGTGCATGGCACCACGGGGGAGACGCCGGCGGTCCGCTGGGGGACCGGCGGCGTGCACCGGCCGCAGACCGCCGAGCAGATTCAGACCGCGTTCCGGGTGGTGGTGAGCCGCCACGTCGACAAGACGGGCCAAGTCCGCTGGCAGGGGGCGCGGTGGATCGTCCCCGAGGGCCTGCTCCAGACCACCGTGCAACTGCAGTACGATCCCTACCAGCCCGAGGCGGTGACCGTCTGGCAGCAGGACACCTGCTGGGGGCCGGCGGTGCGGAGCGACCGGGCGGTGCCGGATCCCAGCCCGGCGGCCCCCGCCGTGCTGCCGCCCCCTGGCTCGGGCTTGAGCTACCTGACGCTGCTGACCGCCCAGCAGCAGGCGCGCCGGCCCGGCGTGGCCTACGCGGCGGCGGAGGACCGGCCATGAGCACGTGGTGGGCCTTTCACGGGGCGACGGCCGCCCCCTTTGCGCGGGACCTCCCGGTGGCCCAGCTGTGGGCCCCCCCCGCCCACCGGGAATGGGCGGCGCGGTTCGCCGCCGTGGTGGCGGACCGGGGCTTCGCCGTCCTCACCGGGGACGCCGGGGTCGGCAAGAGTACGGCCCTGCGCGCCGCCTGGGACACCCTGTCGCCGAACCACTTCTTGCCGCTCTATCTGCCGGCCTCGGATGACTGGACGCCGCGGCAGTTCTACCGCCGGCTGGCCCATGCCCTGGGCTGCCCCGCGGCACGGTTCCCCGAGGAGACAGAGCAGCA
>DAHWHV010000532.1 GCA_027335545.1 Clostridia bacterium | reverse complement strand
GGCGTCGGTGTGCCCACGGGCAGCCGCGTATGGTCGAAGCGGGGGTGCGCGTGCCGCCACGGCGACGCGGAGCCCTCGGGCCGCGAACCGGCGGCGGGGACGGCACCCCGCGCCGGGCGCTCGCGCGGCAGGGGGCGCCGGGGGCTCCGCGGAAGCGCGCGCTACGCGCCTACCCGGCGCAGGGCCTTCGTGGCGGGGGTGTCCGGGACGGAGGGCGATACGTGGTCCCGCGGGCCGGTCGATCTCGCCGTCGCGGGCGGCACGGTGGTGACGCCCATGGCTATCGCGCGGGCGGACGTGCTCGTCGCCGCCGGGCGGATCGTCGCCGTGCGGCCGGCGGTGGGGGAGGCGCCGGCCCCCGACGGGCCCCCGGCGCGCTGGACCCTGGACGCGCGCGGCTGCCTGGTACTGCCTGGCGCCGTGGACGCCCACGTCCACTTCCGTGAACCCGGTCTGGCGCACAAGGAGGACTGGGAGCACGCGTCCCTCGCGGCCATTGCCGGCGGGGTGACCACCGTCCTCGACATGCCCAACGTCGTGCCGCCGACCAGCACGGCGGAAAGGCTGGCGGCCAAGGCGGCCCTCATTGCCGGGCGCAGCCGCTGCCACTTCGCCTTGTATGGGGCCATGGCGGCCGGCGGCCTGGACGAGTTGGCGCCCATGGCGTGCGCTGGAGCCCGCGGGTTCAAGGTATTCCTGGGGGAAACCACCGCTTCGCTTCCCGCACCCGGCGACGGCGCACTCCTGCAGGCCTTCGCGCGGGCGGCCGACCTCGGTCTGCGCACCATGGTGCACGCCGAAAACGGCGACGTCCTGCGCGCGGCCGTGGCGCGGCTTGCCGCGCCGGGGGCGGGCGACCCTGACCCCGCCAGCCTCGCCTGGCACGGGTTCGCGCGCCCCCCGGTCGCCGAGGTCGAGGCCGTGGCACGCGTCTGCCTGCTGGCCGCCTCCGCCGGCGCGGCGATCTCCATCGCCCACCTCTCCAGCGCCGGTGCCGTGGCCGAGGTCCGTCGACGCAAGGCCGCAGGCGACCTCGACCTCCGCGGCGAAGCCTGCCCGCATCACCTGCTGCTGACCATGGACCAGGCCGCGGCTCTGGGGGCGGTGGCCAAGGTGAACCCCCCCCTGCGGTCCGCCGCGGACGTAGAGGCGCTATGGGCGGGGGTGGCCGATGGCACCATCGACACGGTCGGCTCCGACCACGCGCCGCACGCCCGGGCGGAGAAGGAGCCGGAGGGCGGCGTGATGGCGGGGGCGGCCGCGGGCTTCGCCGGGGTCCAGAACACAGTGCCCCTGCTGCTGGCGGCGGTGGCCGCCGGCAGGCTGCCGTTGCGCCGCCTGGTGGAGCTATGCGCGGAGGGCCCGGCGCGCGCGTGGGGGCTGTGGCCGCGCAAGGGGGCGCTGCTGGCGGGAGCGGACGCGGACATCGCCGTCTGGCGTCTGGGACCGCCCCCCGCTCCGCCGCGGCAGTGGAGCCTGCACCCGGACAGCCCCCTGACGCACCTGCGGCGCCCGGGTGCGGCCCTGGTGGCGACGCTCCTGGACGGTGAGGTCGTCTTCGCCGGCGACCGGCCGGTGGGCCTCCCTCGCGGGCGCTGGCTACGCGGCTGAGCGTCCATCGCGGGCTGGGCGCGGCTGCGCGTCCGGCGGGGCGGCCCGGTGGGCTGCGGCCGGCGCCCCCTGGCGGTCGCCAGAGTCGCAGAGGAGGGAATCCCCGGGTGGACGTGTTGGATGTCCTGCGCGCGCGGGGCGGGCTGCTGCAAGGGCACTTCATCCTGAGTTCCGGGCGTCACTCCGCTACCTACCTCCAGTTGGCGGCGCCCTTTGAGCACCCGGGGGTGGGCGCGGAACTGGCCGGCTTGCTCGCCCACGCCGTGCGCGCGCGGGGTCTCTCCCCGACGACCGTCGTCGGCCCGGCGTTCGGGGCCATTCTCCCAGGGTACGAACTGGCGCGGGCGCTCGACCGGCGCTTCCTCTTCGCTGAGCGGGCGGAGGGCGGCCGGTTGGCCTTGCGCCGTGGCTTCGCCGTGCGCGCCGGCGAACCGGTGTTGGTCTGCGAGAACACCCTGACTACCGGAGGCTCGGCGCTCGAAGCGGTGGACCTGCTCCGTGGGCTCGGGGCCGAGGTGGTGGGCGTGGCGGTGTACTGCGACCGCGTTCCCGATCCGGCGGCTGCCTTCGGTCGCCTGCCCTACGTCGCCGCCGCCCGTGTGCCGCTGGATTCCTGGGCGCCCGAGGAGTGCCCCCTGTGCCGTGCGGGCTCTCCCGCGGTGAAACCGGGTAGCCGCCCCACGACGCGCTGAGGCGAGGCGGAGGGGCCGGCGGTGCCTCGCGCCGCGAGGGCCGGCACATGGCGGGATGCTTGCCCCTGTTAGGAGCCGGAATGGAACAACTTTTCCTCGGAGCGGGGCGTGCGGCACCCGGGGGTGGGGCTCGGGACCACGCCGCCGCCCGCCGCGGTGCTCGGCCTGTTGGTGTTCTGGACGGGGCCCCCGGTCGTGGCGATAGCGA
>DAHWHV010000527.1 GCA_027335545.1 Clostridia bacterium | reverse complement strand
CAGGCCCGGCCGCGCGAGGCGCTCCCAGCGCAGCTCCGCCCCCAGCTCCGCCAGGGCCGCCTGCGTCGCCGCCGCGGGGGGGTGTGGTGCCACGACAAGCACCGTCAGCCCACCCAGCCCGGCCAGGGCCTCGAGCATCTCGCACGCCCGCAGGCGATCCCCCTGGTCCGGAGGGTACGGGTCCAGCGGCAGCACGGCCAGGATCCGCCTCACGCCGACCCGGCCGCCTTGCGGGGAACCCCACCCTGGACCTCGCTGCAGACCTCACGGCAGACCTCACGGTAGACGGCGTAGGTCTTCTCCGCCGTCGCCGCCCAGGAGAAGCGGGCCACCTGCGCCCGGGCCGCGGCGCGGCAAGACTCCGCCAGGGCCGGGTCGCCCAGCAACCGCCGCAGCGCAGCCGCGAGCTGCGGCTCGCTCCTGGGGTCGAAGAGCAGGCCCGCGCCCCCCACCACCTCCGGCAGCGCGCTGCTGTCGCTGGAGAGCACGGGGACCCCGCAGGCCATGGCCTCCAGCACCGGCAGCCCGAAGCCCTCGTACAGCGACGGGTAGGCGAAGGCCGCCGCCCCCTGCAGGGCCCGCACCAGGGCCTCCCGCGGCAGGAAGCCGTCCAGCACCAGCCAGTCCGGGGCCGTGGCAAAGGGCAGCGGGTATTCCGCCGGCCGCTCCACCCCCACAACCCAGAGGGAGACATCCGACAGGTCCGCGCGCGCCCGCGCGAAGGCCCGCAGCAGGAACGGCCCGTTCTTGCGCGGGTCCAGCGCCCCCATCGCCAGCACGTAGCGCTCGGGCACCCGGTAGCCCTGCGCCCGCAGGGACTCCCGCGCGGCGGCGGCATCGGCCGCCGGCCGCAGCGCCTCCGAGACCCCCTGGGGGATGACGACGACGCGCTCGTTCCGGAGGTGGAGGATGCGCAGCAGGTCCTGGCGGGAGGCCTCCGAGATCGTGATCACCCGCCGCGCGCCTCGCGCTTGGCGGGGCAGCGTGCGCACACGCACGGCCCGCCCGGCCGCGTGCCGGAGCGGCAGGCGCATCGGGCCCAGGGTGGGCCGCAGGAACTCGATCAGGTCGTGGATCGTATAGACGGTGGGGCAGGGCCGCAGGCTCGGCCCGTAGTTGGCCGTCAAGTGCAGCAGGTCCAGGCCGTCCTGGGCCGCGGCCACCGGCAGGGCCACCTCCTCCCAGAGCAGGGGGTTGCCCGCCCCCAGCTGCCGCAGGCGGAAGCGCCCGTCCGGCAACACCAGCGCCCCCGGATCGGCCGGCCCGTCCAGGTAGAGGAGGAACTCGTCGTCGGCGGCGGCGCAGGCGGGCAGGTGGCGCAGCAGTTCCGCCACGTACTCGCCGATGCCGCGCCGGCTCTGGCGGAAGGCGTAGCGGGCGTCGATCCCGAGTCGCACCCACCCGTCCCCTTCCATTGCTGTCGGGCCGTCTCCGGCCTGCCTGGCGGCCTGGCGGCCCTGCCCCGGGTGCCGCGCCGCGCCCCCTCAGCGCAGGGCCGCGCGCGCCTGCGGCCGGGCCTCCCCCGCCACCGTCATCAGCCAGAGGTCCTCCAGGCCGTCCTGGCGGCGCCGGCCGGCCCGCAGCCGCGCCTCGCGGCGGAAGCCGCAGCGCTCATAGGCCCGCACGGCGCGCACGTTCCAGGTGGCCACGCGCAGGTGCACCCCGGCCAGGCCCCACTCGCCGAAGGCCTGGTCGAGAAAGAGGCGCAGCGCCGCCGAACCGTAGCCGCACCCCCAGGTCCCCGGGTCCCCCAGGCAGATGCGCAGCTCCCCCGTGCGTCGCCGCCAGTTCACGTCCCGCAGCTCGACCCAGCCCAGGAGCGACCCGTCCGCGCGCTCGATGGACCGGACCAGGTACCCCGCGGGCCCGCTGGTCCCCGGGGACCCGGCCGCGGCGCGGGCCTCGTGCCCCCCGGCGCCGGGGACCCAGTCCAAGCACCCCTCGCCCACGTCGGTGGCCCCGGGCTCCCCCACGTAGTGCCGGCGCACCTCCGCATCGCGCATCCACTCCAGGAAGCGGTCGTGGTCGTCGGGGCGCAGCGTCCGCAGCCGCACGGCCGGCGCCTCGCCCCCCCGAGCCGCCCCGCGGCCGGGGCCCCCCGGGGCCTCGCCGATCACCCCAACGGCCCCACGGGCCGCACACGCCACCTCGCTGTTCCGCTCGGCTCCGGTGCCCGCGGGCAGGCCCGCCGCCCC
>DAHWHV010000525.1 GCA_027335545.1 Clostridia bacterium | reverse complement strand
CGGGCGCCGGCGGGGGCCGGCCGCGTGGGGGCCCGGCCGGCCCCCGCAAACGCCGGCCACCCGTGTCCGGCTCAGACGGGGGCCGCCCTGGCCGGTGAGGGGGAGCGTCACCGCCCGGCAAGGGGCCCCGAGCACGATCCGGCCCTCGCCCCGGACCGCGGCGTTGTCGGCAAACGGACTCAGGGACAAGGCCTGGTGGTCACGGGCAGAGCCGGTGGGGCACGGCCTGGCCGGATCGCCGGCGGCCCATGCGCCCGCCGACGGCGGCACGCTCAGGTCCTGCGGAGGGCGGCGAGCCGCGCCGCCCTCCGCAGGCCAAGCCCCCAAGACGCCATGCCGTCGTCCGCTACGCGCGCCACGGCGAGAAGGGCCTCGGGCAGCGGGCGCGAACCCCCCCCCGCGCCGCTGTCGGCGGCATGCGGAACGCACGAGGAGGACGCGGCTTGACCCCTGCCCCTTTCTCCGACGCCCCGTTTCTTGAATGGACAGCGACGCGCGTGGCGGGCGGACCGACCCAGCCCATGGCCCTGGCGACGACGGACGGCGGCCTCTGGGTCGCTGGCCCGGGAGCGTGCGCCCTCCTTGCTGCCGACGGCGGCGGCTGGCGCGAGGCCGGGGCGGGGTGGACCCCGCTCGCCTCCGGGGTATTCGCCTTGTTGCCGGCGGCGGGCGGCCGCCTCTGGGCCGCGTTAGCCGGTGGCCTGGCCGGGTATGACGGCGCCGCGTGGCAGGTCTGCCTGGACGCCTTTGCGCGCGGCGTGGGCAGCCCGCTGGCGTTGGCCGTGGACGGCGAGGGGATCCGCGCCGGCTTCGCCCGCGGGTGGGTCGCATGCCTGGGCTCGGAGGGCGGGGAGCCGCGGCCCGCGGCCGAGCTACCCGGGGCGGTGCGCGCCCTGGTGCAGGCCCCCGGGGGCCAATGGCTCGCCGCCACGGACGCCGGCATCTTCCGCCTGGAGCCGGAGTCGGGCGCCACTCGGCTGACGGACGTGCCGTGCCGCACCCTACGCCGCTGGGGCGGCGGCGTCCTGGCGGGCACGGCCGACGGCCTGCTCACGATCGACCCGGACGGGACCTGTGCGCGGCCGGCACTGGACGCTGGCCTGCCCGTGCGTGACGTGTGCCACCTCTTACTGCCTGCGGGACCCAACCCCGTGGCCACATCGCCCCTTTGGGCGGGCACGCCGCACGGCCTGCTGCGGCACGACGGCGAGCGCTGGCACTACCACCAAGGCCCGCGCTGGCTGCCGGACGACAGCGTGCTAGCCCTGGCCACCGCCGGGTCGGGGGTGTACGTCGCCACCCCAGGGGGGCTCGCCCGCCTCGCTCCCGGACCGATGACCCTGGAGGGGAGGGCCCGCCTGCTCGACCAGCGCGTGCGGGAGCGGCACCTGCGCCTGGGGGCCTTTGTGTGCGAGGCCGTCCTCCCCGCCCCGGGCGACGTGGCCGGGTCGCGGCCGATGGCCTCGGACAACGACGGGCTCTGGACGGCGATGTACCTGGCCGCGCAGTCCTACCGCTTTGCCGCCACCGGCGCGGCGGAGGCGGCAGATCACGCACACGGCGCCTTCGCCGCCCTGGAACGCCTGGAGGCTGTCACCACCATCCCCGGCTACCCGACCAAGGCCATCTTCCCCGCGGCGGACGGCGCGCACATTGGCGACACCACACCCTGGTACCCCAGCGCGGATGGCCTCTGGGTCTGGAAGGGCCACTGCAGTTCGGACGAGATCGTCGGCCACATGTATGGCTATGCGCTCTACCACGACCTGGTGGCGGGTCCAGCGGAGCGGGCCCGGGTCGCTGCGCTGATCACCCGCATCATGGGCCACATCCTGGACAACGGCCTGCGCATCATGGAGTTCGGCCGGCGCACCCGTTGGGGCTACTGGAAT
>DAHWHV010000214.1 GCA_027335545.1 Clostridia bacterium | reverse complement strand
GGCGACCTCATCGCCGCGGCCGACGCGGGCATCGCGCGGGTCGCGGCCGACGGCGCGCTCGGGGCGGCCGTGGCCAGTGAACTCGGGCACATCGCTGCCGACCTCGCGTCCGCTGTCGCGCGCTGGCCGGCGGGCGGCGGTGCGGCGGTGCGGACCGGGCCCGCCGCTGGACGGCCGCCGTCCTGACGGGTGCCTCGACGCCGGGGCGCGGGTCCGGTCCGATCCCGGGGAAGCCTGTGGGGAAATGCCCGACTGGCCTGCAGAACCGTCCGGAAGCCGGGAGGGGATCCGCCGCCGCGCGGCGCATGGGCGCTACGGGGCGTGTGTAGCCACCAGGGCGCCCGGGGCAGCCCCCGCGCCCCCTGCGCCCCCGCTTGCCGGATGGAGCGGAGGGATCGACGATTTCTCAGGAGACGACTATGCCCGAGTACCTGGCCCTAGCGGGAGAGCCGGTCGAGTTTCGTGCTCTGATGCGACAGGTCACGTACGCGGCCAAGCGCGTGGCCGCCGAACTCCGCGTGGCCGGGCTGCGGGGCATGCTCGGCGGCACCGGGGAGACCAACGTCCAGGGGGAGTCCGTCCAGCGCCTGGACGAGTACGCCAACCGCACCTTCGTCGACAACCTGCTGCGCAGCCCCGCCATCAGCGACCTGGTCTCCGAGGAGATGGACGAGGACATGCACCTGGCGCAGCACAAGCGCGGGGAGTATGCGCTCCTGTTCGACCCGATCGACGGCAGCAGCAACCTCGACGCCAACCTCGCCGTCGGTTCCATCTTCTCGGTGCGCGCGCCGCGCCACGTCCTGCACGCCGGGCGCTGCCAGATCGCCGCGGGATACGTCATGTATGGGCCCGCGACGGTCTGCGTGCTGGCGATGCGCGCCCACGGCGTCAACCTATTCACCTACGAGCCGAGCATCGGGGAGTTCCTGTTCACGCGCGGCCCCCTGCGCATGCCCGAGGTGGGCTCGGCCTACGGCGTCAACGAGGCGAACGAGGCCGGTTGGCGGCCCGCCGTCGCCGAGTTCGTACGCTGGCTGCGGGGGCCCGGCGGGCATTCGACGCGTTACTCCGGCGCGCTGGTGGGGGACTTTCACCGCATCCTGCTCTCCGGTGGGGTCTACCTCTACCCCGGGGACGCCAAGCACCGGGAGGGCAAGCTCCGCCTGCTCTACGAGGCTTGCCCCCTGGCCTTCATCGCGGACTGCGCCGGCGGGCGCGGCGTCTCGGAGGATCAGGACATCCTGGACATCGTGCCCAGCGGCATCCACCAGCGCATCCCGCTGATCATCGGCAGCCGCCACGAGATCGACCGCTTCCTGCCCCAGGGCGCGGCGCACGCGGAGGTGGCGACCTCCGGGTAGTAGGGGGGGCCAGCGGGCGGCCGTGCCGGACCCGGTCGGCGTGCCGGGGGCGCCAAGGCCGGCAGGCGCTGGGGGCTCCCCGCCAGGGAGGCCACGCGCGTGGCGCTCCGTGGGCGCCGGTTCGCGGCGGTCGCGGGGTCCCCCATCGCGCCGACGGGGCGTCTGCGCGGGGTGGGGAAGGGTCCGCGCGGCACAGGGGGACCGGGGCCGACCGCCGCCGCGTCGCGCCGCGGGTGGTCGTGGGCACGAGGGGGCGCCGCCGGAGGGGCGGCGCCCCCTCCCCCTAGGCGTAGATCTCTTGCAGCTGCCCCAGCAGGCGCAGGGCGGCGGCCTCCTGGCGCTGGAAGGAGTTGCGGCCGATGATCGACCCGCAGCCGCCGCCGGCCCGGATGGCGCGCGCCTCCTCCAGGATGCTGGCGTCGTCGGACACCGGCCCCCCGGAGAAGATGACGATGCGGCGCCCGGCGAAGGCGCTCTGGACCACGTGCCGCACCCGCTCGGCCAGGGTCTCCCGCGGCACGGCGCCCTGCTGGTAGGCCTTGGCCGCGGCGGGCTGCTCCAGGTGGGCCGTCGGGAGCTTGACCTTGATCACGTGGGCGCCCAGCTGGGCGGCGATGTGGGCCGCGTAGGCGACCACGTCCAGGGCCGTCTCCCCCTCCTTGCTCAACGCCGAACCGCGGGGATAGGACCAGATGACGACGGCCAGGCCCACGGCCTTGGCCTCCGCCGCCAGTTCACGGACCTGCTCGTACATCTCCCGCGCGTGCGCCGACCCCGGGTAGATCGTGAACCCAACGGCCGCGCAACCGAGCCGTAGGGCGTCGTCCACGGTGGCCGTGACGGCGGAGATGGGATCCTGGTCGTCGCCCAGCAGCAACTCGTGGTTGTTGGCCTTGAGGATGAGGGGGATCTCCCCCGCGTAGTCCCCGGCGACCGCCTCCAGGAACCCCAGCGGTGCGGCGTAGGCGTTGAGCCCGGCCCGGATGGCCAACTGGATGTGGTAACGCGGGTCGTAGCCCGGGGGATTGGGCTGGAAGCTGCGGGCCGGTCCGTGCTCGAAGCCCTGGTCCACGGGCAGGATGACCAGGCGCCCCGTGCCCCCGAGCTTGCCGTGGTTGCAGATCCGGGCGATGTTCGCCCGGGTCCCGGGGTTGTCCGCCGAGTACCAACTCAGGATCTCGCGTACCCGCTCCGTCATCGCATCGGCCTTCCCTTCGCCGGTCGCCTCTGGGTGGGCGCTGCAAGGGTCCTCCCTTGCGGCGCCCACTTCCGGACCTGGTGGTTGTGGGCTGCGGTGTCCACCGATCCCCTGTGGTCTCTGGGCTCCCTCGGGCCTTGCACCTCGCCCGCCTGGCTCCCCACCCTGTCGCCGCTCGGCGCCCGCAGTCACGGGCAGCGCAGCCCGGTCGCGACCGCGGCCGCTCGCCGCCGGCGTGGCCTGTTGCCCGTGGCCCCCGCCGACCCCCGGTGGGGACCGCGTCGTGCCGATGAGCGGTTCCTGCCGGAGGTGTCCAGCCGGAGGTGTCCAGCCGACGTTCCCCTGCCGACGCTCCCCTGCCGACGCTCCCCTGCCGACGCTCCCCTCCCGACGCTCCCCTCCCAATTGTAGCCCGATTCCGCGTCCTTGGCGAAGTCTGGGCGCCCGCCCTGGGGCCCGCGGGCACCGGCGTCGCTGGGGCGCCGGCGCCGATGGCTGCGGGCGGTGGCCGCGTGCCCAGGCTGC
>DAHWHV010000487.1 GCA_027335545.1 Clostridia bacterium | reverse complement strand
TGCGGCACCGGCCCGCGGGCGCGGCGGTACGCGCACGGACACTTGCCAGCGTAGCGACAGCGGCTTCTTCGCCCGCCGCCCGCGCTGACCACACAGTGGCCGCATCCCCTGGGGGGAACCGCCCCCGCGCAAGCGAATGTGCAGATGACCCCGTCGGGTTATACGGGCGGGACAGTCCCGTGCGGCCCCTTCTCGGCTCGGGGGGTATAGGTGTGTTCTCTGTGCTGGTCCTCCTCAATCCCGCCGCGGGCGCCGGTCGGTCGGCCTGGATCTGGCAGCGGTGCGCGCCGCTGGCGAGCCGCCTCTTCCCGGACCTGCAGGTGCAGCGCACCACCGGTCCCGGGCAGGCGGGCCCGCACATCCGCGCCGCGGCCGCCGCCGGAGTGCGCCACGTCCTGTTGGTGGGCGGCGACGGCACCGTGCACGAGACACTCGCCGCGGCGGTCGAGACCGGTGCCGCCCTGGCTGTTCTGCCCGCGGGCACGGGCAACGACTTCGCGCGTGCGGCCGGAATGCTCCTGCCCCCGACCCGGCTGCTGCTGGCGCTGGCGGAGGGGCATGAACGGCGGGTGGACCTGGGCACGGTCCACGGCCAGTATTTCGGCTAGGTCGCCGGGGTGGGATTCGACGCCGCGGTGGCGCAGGCGATCAACGCCGCCCCTCGCCGGGGGCGCGGCGCCGGCCCGTATGTCGGGGCGGTGCTGCGCCAAGCCTTCGCCTTCGCCCCGGCGGATGTCACGCTGGAGGTGGACGGCCAGCCGGTGCGGGCAGGGCCGCACCTGCTGGTCGACGTCGCCAACGCGCCCGCCTACGGCGGGGGGATGCGCGTCTGCCCGCCGGCGCGTATCGACGACGGCCTGCTGCACGTGTTCGCGGTGGGGGACGTGCGCCGCTGGGGGACGGTGGCCATGCTGGGGCGGGTGCTGACGGGCCGCCACACCCGGGACCGGCGCGTGGCCATCCTCCCCGCCCGGCGGGTGCGGGTGGAGGGGCCCGCGGGCGTGCCGCTGTTCGCCGACGGGGAGGTGCTGGGTGGCCTGCCGGCGGAGTTCGCGGTACGGCCCGGTGCCCTGCGGCTGTGGTCGCCCTGGCCCGTGGCCTGAGGCGCGCGGGCACTCCCGGCGCGCGGGGGCGGGGGCAGGGGCGGAGGGCATACGGCCAGCCGCCCCCTGCCTGGGCGTCCCGCCGGAGGTCGCGCGGGGAAACCTGGCCATGGTGGCCACCGGCCTGCTGGCCGGCGCGGAGGCGACGCCGGGACCCACCGCGCCCCCACGAGCCGCCGGGGCGTCAGCGGGCACCCGACGGAGGAGGCGGCCCGGGAGGTTGAAGCAGGTACGGGATGCGGAATTGTGCCTGCTTCGCCCGGGTGGACATCCGGCGGAGCGCGTTCGTTGCCCGCAATCTCCATCGGGTGCGGCGCTTTTGGAGGTGCGAGACGGGCCGGGCAGCGGCCTGAGGTGCCCGGTTCCGCGGTGACGGAGTAGCTGGGGATAGGTGCGAGGTGGCCGGCTCGTGAGGGTGCGGTGGGTGGAGCGCAAGAGCAGCGGCCCACGGATGAACCGGGGCGGCGGCGCGTGGCC
>DAHWHV010000444.1 GCA_027335545.1 Clostridia bacterium | reverse complement strand
CGGCGTCGGCGACGCGGACGGCCCAGGCCCAGGGGGCCGCGGCGGGCGATTCGAACTCCACCCGCCAGCCCCTGGCCCGAGCAGCGCTCGGGTGCAGGCTGGGGTGCCAGGGCGCCTCGCGGGCGGCCGCGGCGAAGGTGAGCCAGTCCTCGGCCGGGTCGTCCCCGGGGTGCTGCTCCTGGGCTCGCCGGCAGAGGTGGCCGACCAGGCGGCGCCGCCAGCGCCCCTCGATCCAGGGCCGCTGCGCCACGAGCGCCGCGTGCAGGCCGCGGCGGAAGGGCTCCGGGAATGCGCCCTGCGGCCCCGCTCCACCCGCGCAGGCGAGCTCCCCGAGGCCCGCCCACCCGCGTTCCACGGCCTGGCGGCCGATCACGGCCGTCAGCGCGGGTCGGTCGAGACGGGGGAGCAGGCTCGCGGCGGCCACCAGATCGTCGGCGCCGGAGGCGCGCCAGGCCCGGCGGCGGGAACCCGGGTGCAGGATGCGCTCCAGGAGGAAGGCGGCGAGGCCCTCGGGCTCGCGCTCGGCCAATTCGGCCACCCAGGACGGGTCGGCGGCGACGGCCGCCGCGGACCGCGTCAGCAGGCGCGGCTGGCCGCCGCAGAGGTGGCCGACGGCCTGGCGGACCGTGGGGTCGCTGAGGCCGTGCAGGTCCAGGAATGCCTCCCTCTCGGCGGGGGTGAGCCCCGGCAGCGCCAACTCGCGCACGCTGGCCCTCCAGGGGAGGGCGTCGGCCCAGAGACGGGCGCCGGGGACCCGGCCGGCCAGGACCACCCCGACCCCGGCGCCGAGGCCCGCCAGGACGCGCGTCCGGAACGCCGCCTCCTCGCGGCCCAGGGCGTCGTAGCCATCCAGCAGCAGGATGCCGGGGCGCCGCAGGCCGTCTAGGCCCAGCGCCTCCTCCACCGCCGCCGCGCCGACGCGGGGCCCGGCCGGCTCGCCCGGGACGCCCTGACCCGCCAGCCCACCCAGGTCCAGGCGCAGGGCCGCGAAGCCGCGGGCCCGGGCTTCGCGGGCGAAGGCGCGCAGCAGGGCGGACTTGCCGATCCCCGGGGGGCCCGAGACGTAGATCGCCGCCGGCCGGGCCGTCAGGCCATCGAGCAGCCCGCCGAAGCCCGCCAACTCCGCCCCGCGGCCCACGAAGAGGCGGGCCTCGGCCTCCTCGGCGCACTGCCCCAAGGTCGGCTCGACGGTAACGTAGCCCACGGCCGCCACCCTTTCCCTTCCCTGGACCCGACTGCACCGGCCCGGCGGGGCAGCAGCAGACGGGAGACCACCCAGGACGGCCCGTCACGGAGCCGAGGCCAAGCATACGCGCCACATCCCGCCCCCGTGCCCCCCCACCCCATAGGGATGGCGGGACGAGGCGCCCGGTTCTGCCGCCCACCCTTCCCTGTATCGGTGGTCCCAGCGGAAACGTGGAGGGGAATCCCGCCGCTGCCCCAACCGCCACGGAGGGCGGATTCGGCACGCGCTTCACATTTCCTACATACACCACCCCAGGTGGGGGGCATCCAACCCCACGCCTTCGCGACGTGGTTCGCGAGTTCGACGGCCATCGACAGAGGGAGCGCTTCCTGGAGGCGCTACGCCACGCGCTGTGCCGAGCGGGGCGAGCCGCCTGGCCAACGAGCAAGGGAAGCGGGCAGGTGGCCCAGGTCGGCGCCACCACCCGCGCCCCGCCGCACCGTTCAGCGGCACCCGCGAGGCTGGCCCCGAGCGGACCTCCCCGGCTCGCGCGGGCCCCGGCGCTGAGCCCCCGGTGAGCCGCTGTGAGCGCTCGCCCCGGCCGGGCACGGCCCGATCGCCCGAGGGGGGGAGCCGCGCCCTGGGCGGCCACGGTCGGGGGCGGACCCGGCAAGGGCCTCTGCCCTTGCGACGCCCCGCGGTCCGTCCGGTCTGGCCGATGGCTGTGGACGGCCGGGGGGAGGGCCAGGTGGGGAGGGGCGGGCACCGAGCCCTGGGGCCCGGGGGGCGGCCTCGCCAGATGCTCGCGGGTCGTGGGCCAGGGAACACCCGCACCCCTCACGGGGCGTGAGACCGGAAACGATACCTGAAGTGGCACGGGTCGTGGTGGG
>DAHWHV010000411.1 GCA_027335545.1 Clostridia bacterium | reverse complement strand
GTTCCCGCGCCCGACGCGCCGGGGGCTGCCGCGGCCCCCGGTCGGCGCCGCCGCTCAGGCCTGCTCCGCCGCCGCGGCCCACTGCGGCGAATCCGGACTCAGTTGCATCAGTTCGATGCGGTTGCCATCGGGATCCGTGAGCCAGGCCTGCCAGTTGTGGTCCTTGCCCTGGCGGCCCGGCCCGTCGGCCCGCACGCCCCGGCTGCCGAGGTCCTCCAGGGTGGCCTGCAGGTCGTCGACCTCCAGGCAGAGGTGGCGGTAGGCCTGGCCGCGCGGCGCGCCCCCCCGCGCCTGGGGGTCCGGGAACAGCTCGATGAAGTCGCGCCCCCGCACCTGGACGTAGACGATCCAGGTCTCGCCGCGGTCGTTGTACAGGCGGAACGCCTCGCGCAGGCCCAAGCCGCGGCAGTAGAAGTCCAGGCTGCGTTCCAAATCCGAAACCCCGAAGGCCACGTGCCCCAGACCGGTGATCACGGCCAACCGTTCCTCTCCTGGCGGCGTTCGGTTCCCGACCCATCCGCGGCCGCTGCCATCCCCCCGACCGGGGGGCCTGCGCCGCACCCGCCCGCGCGCATTCGCAACCGCCTCCCCCGGCACCTGCCCCGCCGGGTGAGGTCCTGCCGCGCGCAGTGCTTGGGCCGCAACCGTTTTCCGCCACGGACCACCGTTGGGGCGCACGTCGGCGCCGCGGGGCGTGGCCACGGGTGGTTCGCGGCGGCCGCTGTCCCCGTGGCCCTTCTGCCGCAAGCCCCGGCTCGGCGCGGGCGGAGCGCGGCCCCGACCACCGCCACCTCGCCCGCTGGGCCTGCTGGCCGCGGGGCCCCCTCCGGAAGGGCAACCCCCGGACCGGTCCGCCCCCGGCAGGGTCCGAACAACCCGGGCGCGAACGGGCGGGGGCCGGGGGGCACGCCCCCCCGCGGGGGCGAGCGGGCACGGGAGGGTTGCGCGTGAGCGGGGGAAGCGGCACCGGGATCGGGGAGGCGGGGAGCACCGGAGGGGATGCGCGCCAGGGGCCCGCGGGCCAAGGGGTCCGGCCCCCGGCACCCCTGGGGCAGGACGGGCCGCCCCTGGGGGTCGCCATCATCGGGACGGGCCTCGCGGCGCGGATGCACGCGGCGGGGCTCCGGCTGCTGGCCGAGGCCGACCTCCGCGGGGCCGTGGGGACCTCCGAGGGCAAGTCGCGGTCCTTCGCCGCCGAGGCGGGCCTGCCCCGCTCCTATCGCGACCTGGAGTCCTGCCTCCAGGATCCCGAGGTCGCCGTGGTGCACCTCTGCACCCCGCCCCACACGCATGTGGAGATCGCCCTGCGCGTCGCCGCGGCGGGGCGGCACCTCCTGATCGACAAGCCCAGCGCCCGCACCGTCGCCGAGGCCGACCGGATCATCGCCGCCTGCGATCGGGCGGGCGTCCGCCTGGGCGGCCTCTTCCAGCACCGCGACATCCCCCTGTGCCGCGCCGTGAAGGAGGCCGTCGCGGCGGGGCAGCTCGGCCGCATCCACCTCGCCGACTGCGTGGTCAAGTGGTGGCGGACCGAGGAGTACTACCGGGGCAGCGCGTGGCGGGCCCGCCACGCGACGGAGGGCGGGGGCGCCCTCATCAACCAGGCCATCCACTCCATCGATCTGCTGCAGTGGCTCGCCGGCCCGGTGGTCGAGGTGTGCGGGCACGTCGCCACCGCCGTGCACGCCATCGAGACCGAGGACGTCGGCGTCGCGGTGCTGCGCCTGGGGGGCGGGGGGTTGGCCGTCCTGGAGGGCAGCACGGCGGCCTACCCCGGCTTCCCCGAGCGCGTCTCCCTGCACGGCTCCCAGGGGAGCGTCGTCCTCGACGAGGGGCGGCGGCGGGTGGAGTGGTACCTCCACGGGCAGGAGCCCCGCGTGGAGGAGTTCGGCCTCGCGCAGGGGAACGCCTCGGACCCGGCGGCCGTCTCGCCGGAGGCCCACGCCTCGGCCTTCCGCCACTTCCTCCAGGCCGTGCGTGCCGGGCGCGCCGCCGAGGTCGACGGCCGCGAGGCCCGCAAGGCCCTGGAGATCGTCGAGGCGGTCTATCGCTCCGCGGCGGCGGGCGGGCGCCCCGTCGCCCTGCCGTTGGGCTGACCCGAGGTCGCGCCGGGCCCGGC
>DAHWHV010000375.1 GCA_027335545.1 Clostridia bacterium | reverse complement strand
GCCGCCGGCCGGCGCGCCGAAAACCCCGGGGCCTCGCCCGGGTCGGCGCGCACCGCCTCCCCTTCCTCCTCGTATCCCCCAACGCCGGAGCCCTCGCCGCCCGGCCCCCTTCCCCCGGGCATGCGCCAACGCGCCCCAAACGCACGGTCGCGGCGCCTCTGCCACTGGCCGGCACCCCTCACATCGCGACCCGGTGACGGGGAGCGATCCTGAGTGACCGCGGCACAGCCCCTGGGGACACAGGAGAACACACCATCCGGCAGGATGCGGCCCTACAGGAAGGTGCAGCCAATGGCGGTCGCGTGGATACGCCGCCCGGCCCAGAGTTCCTGCGGATTGATTGCCTGAACGCGTCAATTTCTTGGGCCAGCTGGACTGGCCTTCCGGCGGCGCCGCTACCGCCGATCCGGGCCCGGTGGGCGCCACCTGTCCCCTGCCGGGCCCCCGCTGCCGCCGCTGGCGGGGATGACGCACGGCAGGCAGCCCCGGGCCCGCGACGAGGCGGCGGCACGGCGGTGGGGGCGTGCCAGCGCCGACCGTTGGCCGGCAGCCCCCCGAGCGGCCGCCCTCAGCCCGCCGCGCCCCCGCACCAGGCGCGCACGTGCTCCGCCGCCAAGGTCAGGCGGCAGCGGCCCCCGACCTCCGGTGGCGCACCGGCGTGGTCGGCGCGCAACTCCAGACCCGGCGCCAGCCCCACGCTGACCTCGTGCCCGTACCCAGTGTCCAGGACATCCAGCACCACGCCCTCCAGGTCCCCCCCGGGCTCCAGGCGGACGTGCTCGGGCCGGATGGCACACACCACCCACCCCGGCACCGCCCCGGGCGGGCCTAGGTCAGGGAGGGGATCGGCCACGGCCATTCGGAGGCCCGCGGCCTGCACCAGGCGATCGCCGACGGCGCACGCGGCGAAGACGTTGGGCACCCCGAGCAACCGAGCCACGTGCGGGGAGGCGGGACGGGCGAACACCGCGCGCACGGGCCCCGCCTGCAGGACCCGGCCCGCATCGAGCACGACCACCTCCTGGGCCAGGAGCCGGGCCTCCAGCGGGTCGTGGGTGACCAGGAGGGTGGCCAGGCCCTCCTCCCGCTGCAGGCGGCGCAGCTCCCGCCGCAGGGCGTCGCGCACGGGGGCGTCCAGGGCGGAGAAGGGCTCGTCCAACAGCAGCAGGCGGGGATGGCAGGCCAGGGCCCGGAGCAGGGCCACCCGCTGGCGTTGGCCACCGGAGAGCTGCGCGGGCAGGCGATGCGCCAGCGCCTCCAGGTCGAGGCGCCGCAGCCAGGCCGCCGCCAGGGCGGGGTCGGCGGCGCGCCCGAAGTTGGCTTGGGCCCACACGGGCAGGTGCGGCAGGAGGCCGTAGTCCTGAGGGACGTAGCCCAAGCCGCGGCGCTCCACGGGGAGGTCGCTGAGGACCTCCGCCCCCCAGCGCACGAACCCCGCATCCGGGCGGTCCAGTCCGGCCAGCAGGCGCAGCGTCAGGGACTTGCCGGAGCCTGAGGGACCCAGGAGCACCACCTGCCGGCTCGTGGCGGCGAAGTCCAGGTCGAGCCGGAACCCCCCCAGGTCTGCCGCCAGCCGGACCGTGAGGGGCCCCCCCACCGCTCCCGCACCCGCTGGCAGCAACGGGGCCGGGGGGACCGGGGCGAGCCGGGCGGCGCGCGACCGCAGGCGCACGCCGCCCGTGGCCGCGCTGAGCAGGAACACGCCCAGGGCCAGCAGCAGGGCGGCCAGCAGGGGGGCGATGGTGGCCGCCAGGCCCTCGCCGCCGAACTGGACGAAGGTGTAGACGGGCAGCGAGTAGGGGTGGTAGGCGACCATCATCGTCGCCCCGAATTCGCCCAGGGCCCGCACCCAGGCCAGCAGCAGCCCGGCGCGGATGCCCGGCCAGGCCCCGGGCAGGGCGACGCGGCGGAAGCGCCCCCACGGCCCGTGGCCCAGCGTCGCCGCGACGCCCTCCAGGGTCGGATCGCACCCGGCAAAGGCGGAGCGCGCCGCCACGATCAGAAACGGCGAGGCCACGAAGGTCTGGGCCAGCACAATGCCGCCGAGCGACTCCGTCAGGCCGCCACCCAGCAGGCGCCCCAGGGGGGTGTAGGGGCCGAAGAGGAAGACTAGCAGGATGCGCGCGGCCAGCGGGGGCACGGCCAGGGGCAACTGGACCAGGACCCCCAGGGTGCCGAGCCAACGGGAGCGGCCCCGGGCCAACCCGTAGGCCAGGGGGATGCCGGTCAGGGCGATCACCAGCGTGGACAGGGTGGCGCTGGCCGCGGACACCCCGAGCGCGCCCACGAGCCCCGGGGCCCGCAGCCCCGCCCAGCCCTGGGGGCCCAGGTGCCAGAGCAGGGCCAGCAGCGGCGCCAGCA
>DAHWHV010000357.1 GCA_027335545.1 Clostridia bacterium | reverse complement strand
CGCCAGCAGGTGGAGGATGGCTGCTTTCCCGACCTGGAGGCCGTGCCGCGCCGGGCGCTGACCCTCACGGTGCCCGCCATCTTGTCGGCGGGCTTCGTGTGCGCGGTGGTGCCGGGGGCGCGCAAGGCGGCCGCCCTGCGGCGGGCCCTGTGCGATCCGGTGGGGCCGGCCTGTCCGGCCTCGGCCCTGCGGAGGCACGCGAATGCCCTGCTGTGGTGTGACGCGGCGGCGGCATCGGAACTTCCCCGCGCACCGGCCGGGCTTGCCGACGGGTGGGTGTGGGGCGAAGATACGGGGGATGGCGGGCCGGCGCCCCCTCGGGGTTGAGGGGGCCGGGTCGGCCCCTGGGGGGGAAGCGGTGGTGGATCGGGTGGTGCTGACCCCGGAAGCGGTGCGGGAGGCGCGGGAACTCTTGACGGCCGACTCCCTGGACGGCGTGCGCAACAAGGTGTTGCGCATCGCGGTCGGCAGTTGTGGGCTGCGGCGTCCGGTCGCCGCCCCCGCTCCGGCCGAGCCCCAGGACGAGCGGTTGGTGGTGGATGGCCTGCCGGTGGCGATCGCACCCACCCTGCAGGGCGTGTTTCGGGTGACGGTGGGGCGCGGGCGTTTCGGCGCCTGGCTGAACGTCGAGCACGAGCAACCGGGGGATTGAAGGGGGCGGCCGCGGTGGATGTCTTTCTGGTCCGGCACGGCGAGTCGCTGAACAACACCCTTCCGTCGGACCGCCACCAGCCCGATCCGCCCCTGACCGAGCGCGGCCGCCTGCAGGTGGCGCAACTGGCCCAGGCGGACCTGTGGGCGCGGTGGCGGCCGCAGCGGATCTTTTCAAGTCCGCTGCGGCGGGCCATGGACACCGCGGCCCCGCTGGTCGAGCGCCTTGGGGTGCCGTGGGTGGTGTGGGCGGATCTGGCGGAGGCCCACCGCAGCCACCCCGACGACGGCTGCCCGGTGCTCGAACTGGCTGCGGCCTTTCCCCGGGCGGCGTTCGAGCCGAACATCCACTGGCCGGGACACCCCGGGGACGAGGATCCAGCGGCGGCGGGTGCCCGGGCGCGGCGTGTGGCGGCCCGGCTGGCGGGTCTGCGGGGGTTGGAGCGCGTGGCCCTGGTCGGTCACGCCGGCTTCGGCCAGTATCTGATGCGCGCCTGGCTTTGGGCGCCCCAGGACGGGTCCGTGCAGTTGGCGCACGACAACACGGCCGTGCACCACGTGCGGCTGCGGGAGGGGCGGGCGCTGCTGCTGCGCTTCAACGACTGCGCCCACCTGGGCATGCCCCTGGGGACCGCCGCGGCCGGGGCCTGAGGTTCCGCGCCGACCACGGGGTCAGCCGCGGGGCGCCGGCAGCACCCGGAGCGCAAGCTCCGCCGGGCTGCGCCTGCCGTTCACCAACGCGTACGCCCCCTGCACCATCTGCGCCGAGCCCCACCAGCCGATGGCGGCGCCCTGCGGCGGGTTGCCGACGGGCGCGGGGCCGGTCGGATGCGCCAACTCAAGCGTGTAGGTTCCGGGTGGGCGGGGCGGGTTCAGCGTAAGGACGGGGCAGGCGTTATCTGCCTGGTCGGTCAGGGTGCGGCGCGCCAGGATGGCCCCGTGCAGCCCGGCGCCGGCCCGCAGTTCGAGGGTGGCGCCGGAGTGGCGGGTTGTCCACGTCGGGAGGCAGGGCGAGACCCCGCCCATGCGCACCAGGGCTGGAAAGACTTCGGCGAGCGTCTGGCCTGGGCGCAGCGGCCCAAAGGCCGTGTGGGCGGGGCCGGCCGTCGGGGCGTTGAGCGTCGAGACATCGATGCCGCCCGCCGCCGGCCGCACACCCAACGGGGCCGGCGGCGCCGCGAGCGGGCAGTGCCGGGCCACCGTGAAGGGCACCGTGGCCTCGGCCGGGCCCGGGTGGGCGAGGGGGCGTCCCAGCAGGGCGGTCCGCGTTGGATAGCGGTTGGTCGCACCAAGGGCCAGCACCTGCAGCCGATGGGGTCCGGGCCGCGTCCCGGCCAGGGAGAGGGTGGCCCGCGTGCCGTGCAGGCCGGCGGCGACGGTGTGCCCGTCCAGGCGCAGGGTGAAGGAGGTCGCGGGCCGGCCGATTTCGGTCCAGGTGACCGGAACCGACCGACTGCAGACGGTGCGGCCCCGTCCGGGGGACCCGATGGCGACCAGGGTGGAACGGGCGGCCGGGTCGCGGTACAGGTGGATCAGCGCCCGCGTCAGGTCAAGGTAGCGGAAGCCCCAGCCGCCGCAGCGGACGTAGCCGCAGCCGCCCGGCCGGGTCGGCTCGATATCGTCGCTGAGTGCGGGGGTGTAGGTGTCCACGTGCGCGG
>DAHWHV010000296.1 GCA_027335545.1 Clostridia bacterium | reverse complement strand
CCGCGCGCCGCCGCCCCCGTCGGGCTCGCTCCGGCACGGTGGCCCCGCTGAGGGGACGGGCGCCTACCCTGGCCGCTCGATCGGCTGGAGGCGGCAGCGGCCCCGCCACGCCCAAGGGCGCCAGGCCGCGAACGCCGCAGTAGCGGCTGGGTCAACGGGCGTACCAGCCACGCGGGCAGTCGCACGCCAGGCCAGCGGGCGGGCCGGCCTTTGCCGCGCGGCGCCGGGGCATCGGGGTGCGCCGCCGGGGAAGGGATCCCACGCGGGCCCTGGCTGCCCTTGGCCGTCACCGTGCGGCGCCCCGCCGCCGCTGGCCGGTGGACACCCCCGGGGTGGCGGGGCACGGACGGGACGGACACGCCATCCGGCTGGCCGCTTCGCCTCGCCCCACCGGCCAGGGACACCGGGTGGGTATCGCCCGTTCCACGGCCGCCCCGCGGCATGGTGGGACGCAGGCGCCGTGCGAGGGAAGGGTGCGTACCCAACCGCCCCCGCAAGGGGCTCGGCTGGCCGCCGCCGTGGCCGGGCTCGACGGAGGTCACCGGGTGGGCGCCCGCGCGGAGCGGCCGCGTTCCCAGCGGGCCCGCTCGTCCCTCCTTCGGCACCACGGAACGGGCGGGCGCTGGCCGGGACCGCGGCCCCGCCTTGGGCAGGGCCGCGGTCCCGGTGACGGCGGGCGCGCCCGCACGCTGGACCGACCCGTCGCCGCCGGCGGGGCTGTCGGCAGCAGGCGCCGGGCCCACGGCGGGCCGCGGCCGGACCACCGCGGGGGCGGCGTGTGGCGGCGATCCGTCCTCCAACTGCCGCAGGGCGCCCAACACGGCGACCCGCGATACCCCCGCCCGCGCGAGCACGGTGGCGACGGGCTCGCCGGCGAAGGCACGCGGGTTGAGATGCGCGCCGTGGGCCTGGAGGTCGCGGGCGAGGAGGTACTCCCCTAGCGTCACGCTGTCCCGCCGCGCCGCGCGCACGTCGGCCGCGCCCCCGCGGGCCACCGCCACGACGGCGCGCGGCAGATCGCCTTTGGCCAGCAGACCCCGGACCTCGCCTGCGGCGGAGCGCACCGCGGCCGCGACCGCGCTCGGGACGCGCGCCTCCCCCCCCCGTACGGGCGCCACCGCGATCAGCACGGTCTCCGGCCAGGCCGGCTCGCCCCCGTGCCCCCCCCCGACGAGCACCGTCCCACGCGCCGGTGGCACACGGGTGCGCGCGCGCGCCTCGGCTGGCGTCCCCAGCGTGGGGGCCTGGTGCGTCGGCACCCCGCCCGATGCGTGCCGCGTAGAACCGGCCACGCGCGACCCGCCCTGGGCCTCCTGGGCGGGCCGGACGGTCGCCGCGCGCGGGGTGCGGAAGGCGCCGGCGATCATCGCTCCCTGCACGACATCGGAGACGGCCTGGCCGAGGGGCTGGTGGTCCAGTGGGCCGGCCCTCTCCAGCAGCAGGGAGCCCCCTGGGCTCAGCGCCGTGGCGTGTACAACGCGCGCCCAGTGGTTGACGGCGAGTTGGACGCCGGGGAGGTCAACCGAGACGACGGCGACCGGCAGGGCGGCGGCGACCGCGCCGCCGGAGAGCACGACCGCCGCGGTACCGGCGGCGGCGACGGCGGCGGTCAGGGCCCGACGCCAGCGCTCCGCCGCCTCCAGCGGGGCCGTCGCCAGCCAGACCTCCTGCCCGGGTTGCCACCCGGCGACCGCGCGCAGCCTCAGGAAACGGCCGTCCGCCAGGACCACCGCCCTGCGTCCGTCGACCTGCAGCACGACCCCGGAGACGTGCATCCGCGACATGGTTGGCATCATGCGCCTCCCGGCCGTCCCCGCACCGTGCGCGCGCGGCGCGGGAACTCATGCCCCCGGGACATAGCCCCGCAACGCGTCGAATCCTTCGATCAGGATCAGTGCGACCGCGATAATGAACTTGCGCTGCCGCTCCATCGTCTTTCGGCTCACGCCCAACTCCGCGCACCCCTGCAGTTCACGCAGGGGTAGCGCGCGGTACCGCTGCAGGTACTCCGTCCACTCCACGCGCGCGGCGATGGCGCGCGCCACCATGACCGCTCGCTCACGGGCGTCGGTGTGCCGGGGGCTGCCGCGCACCAGGTCGCGGAGCGTGATCCCGTAGTGCCCCAGCAGCAGGCGGAAACGCTCGATTTCCACGCGCCGGTCTTCGGCGTCACGGCGCTCCCGTTCCAGCGCCAGGGCCTGCGCCGCCTCAAGCGGGTTCCACACCTCACCCTCGTCGTCCGCCTGATCGAAGTCGCTGACCGGCGTCTCCCGGCGCGCGGCTTCGCGCCGGAAGTGGTCGATGAGCCGTCGGCGTACGACGACTTCCGCGAAGGCGAGGAAGGATGCGCCGTGGTCGCGCCGCCAGCGGTCGACCGCCTCGTTCAGGGCCAACAGGCCGACGCTCACCTCTTCGTCGCGCCCCACCTGAAGGTAGCGGCCACACAGGCGCGACCCGGTGCGCAGCACCATGGGGGTGTACGCCGCAATCAGGTGCTCCCGCACCGCCGCATCTCCACGCTGGGCGGCCTCGACCAAAGTTGCGTCGTTCCCGTCGGGCTCTCCCGCCTTCGGGGGGCGAAGCACTCGGCCACCTCCGCCCGCTGCCCTGTTCGCTCAACAGGGCCGAGATATGGGGGTCGCGCGGAACGCTAGCGACGCCCCGTGGCGGATAGCGCCCAGAGCAGCAGCGTCAGGAATGCACTGACCAACAGCGAGGCGCCCAGAGGGAAGACCAGGGTGAAACCGGGCCGGCGCCAGACGATGTCGCCGGGCAGGCGCAGGCCAGCAGGCAACCAGCGCGCCACCGCCGACAGCAGCACGCCGCCCAAGAAGGTCAGGGCACCCAGCGCCATCAGCCACCGGCCCGCCGCGGCCACGCGCCCTCTCCCCCCATCGGCTCGGCGCCCGGACGGGTCCACGCCAGCCCGCTGTCACAGCAGCGGCACCGCGCGAGGGCCGACGTGGCCCTCTCCAGGGCACGGCCCGCCTGGGCGCCGGCCACCGCCCGGTGGGACATCCTGGGGGTCCTCGCCCTCGGCAGGCGCACCATCCCCCGGCGTCCCCGGGGGTGGGATCAGGCCCAGGTGCGCGTAGGCGCGCGGCGTCAGCACGCGGCCGCGCGGGGTACGCTGCAGGAAACCGACCTGCAGCAGGTAGGGCTCGATGACGTCCTCGATCGTCTCCGGCTCTTCACTGGAAGCCGCTGACAGCGTCGATAGGCCCACCGGCCCACCGCCGTAGTGTTCGGCCAGGATTGACAGGATCCGTCTATCGCTCCGATCCAGGCCCAATTCGTCCACGTCCAACACGGCGCAGCCCCGGATCGCAAGCTCTGCGTCGATCCTGCCCTCCCCGCGCACCTGCGCAAAGTCGCGCAAACGCCGCAGCAGTCGGTTGGCTACACGCGCCGTCCCCCGCCCGCGCCGCGCGATTTCGCCGGCACCGTCCGACTCCAGCGCGACCCCGAGCACGCGGGCGGCCCGGATCGCGATCGCGCGCAGTTCGGCTGCGTCGTAGTATTCCAGCCGCTCGACGATCCCGAACCGGTCGCGCAGAGGTCCGGTCAGCACACCCGTGCGGGTCGTGGCGCCGACCAGGGTAAAGGGGGGTAGGTCCAACCGCAGGGACTTGGCCGCCGGACCCTTCCCCAGCACGAGGTCGATGGCGAAGTCCTCCATGGCCGCGTAGAGCCGTTCCACGACCTCAGCGCTCAGCCGGTGGATCTCGTCGATAAACAGGACGCCACCCGGCGGCAGGTTGGTGAGGATCGCCGCGAGGTCACGAGCGCGCTCCAAGGCCGGGCCCGATGTCACCTGGATGGGCGCGTTCATCTCACCGGCCAGGATGTGCGCCAGAGTCGTCTTGCCGAGGCCGGGAGGCCCGTGCAGGAGCACGTGGTCCAGCGGCTCGCCCCGCCCCTTCGCCGCCTCCACGGCGATGCAGAGACGTTCCCGGAGGCGGGGTTGGCCGATGAACTCCGTGAGACGGGACGGGCGCAGGCGCGCCTCGATGCCGCGCTCCTCCGGGTCCAGTTCCTCCGGCCCCACGACCCGCTCTGGCACCCCGGCACCCCCTGCCCTTCCGGCCGACAGGGCCATGGCCCGCGCCGCGCCGACTGCGGATCCCCGGACGCATGGGGCGGCTCGGCCGCGTCGTCTGCGGGGACAGACAGAGCCGGCCGCCGACGTGCGGCCTCTGCCCTCTCCGCTGGGAGACCCCCCGGGGCAATGTCGGGACGTGCCCGACGCCAGTCGGCAACGGGACTCCAGGCGGATGCGACCGCGCCCCCCGCCGGTCGATCCCGGCCCTCGCCGGGGCCCTGGCCTCGCCCCAACCGCCCGTCCCCGACGGCCCGGCCCGCGCCGCGACCGCGCACGCACCCGGTGGCGCCTCCGCACCCGCGCCTCCGCGATCCCGCGCGCACCGGACCCGGTGAACGTCGCCTCCGAGGGGGTCCACCCGCGGCGGCCTGGTCGCAGGGGTGGCTCCCGCGCGCACGAGGTGGTCGCGGCCAAGCGCTACCCTGCAAGAGGCGCGGCCGCTGTCCGCTCGACCGCCATTGCGACCCGCGAACTACGCCCGAGGTTGCCGCGCCGCGGGGCTTGCGCGGGCAGCCTCTCAGCCGCCCGCCAAGCGCCGTAGCGCGGCGCGCACCTTCTCGGCGGTGCCCTGGGCCTCGCCGCGCACGGCGTCCACGGCAGCCACCGCCTCCGCCTCACTGTACCCCAAGGCCAGTAGCGCGGCACAGGCTTCGGCTTCGGGGCCGGAGGCCGCGGGCTGCGGCGACGCCAACGGGTCGGCGCCGCGCGGCAGGCGCCCCTTCAACTCCAGGACCAGACGCTGCGCCGTCTTGCGGCCGACACCCTGCGCCGCGGTCAGCGCGGCGAGATCCTCGGCCTCGACGGCGGCGGCCAGCGCGTCGGGCCGCAGCACGGAGAGAACGGCCAGCGCCGTCCGACCGCCGACCCCCGAGACGCCCGCGAGCGCGCGGAAGGCGTGGCGCTCGCTTTCATCGCGGAACGCGAACAGCGATGCCCCGTCCTCACGCAGCGTCAGCACGGTCGGCAGGATGACCTCCGCGCCCACGGGGGGCAGGGACCGTAGCGCGTGGGCGGACAGCGCCGCACGGAAGCCGATCCCGCCGACGTCGAGATCCACCCAGTCCTCGCCGATGGCGGCGACGATCCCGCGGAGAAACGAGATCAGCCACGCCGCCCCCTTCTCACGCCCACCCTGCTGGGCCTCGGTAGCCGCCGCCCGAGCGTCCTCGGGCGCAGGGCCCGTACCCCACGGGCTCCCCCGCTCCGCCCGCGCGCGGCCCACGCGGGTCGGCCCGACCACCGGGCGGGTCAGGTGCCGGCCGCGCGCACGCTGGCC
>DAHWHV010000247.1 GCA_027335545.1 Clostridia bacterium | reverse complement strand
AGACGATCCGCGACGTGATCGCCTTCCCCAAGAACGCCCGCGCCGCGGATCCGCTGACGGGGGCCCCGGCCGCCGTCGCGCCCCGGCAACTGCGCGAACTGGGCATCCACGTCGACGACGGGCGCCCTGGGACGGTGCTGCAAAAGTCTGCCCTGGCAGCACCGTCTTCCGGATGCGGTGGTCCAAGTGCCCCCTGACCCGCCGCTTGGCGCGGAGCACCGCTCACCGCGGCGGTGAGCTTCGCTCGGCGCGGAGCACCGCTCACCGCGGCGGTGAGCTTCGCTTCGCGCGGAGCACCGCTCACCGCGGCGGTGAGCTTCGCTCCGCGCTGGCTCCGGGGCCGCCTGCTGCAGCGGCCTTCTGGGGCGTCGCCCGTTCCCCTGGGTCAAACGGAGCTGTAGAGTGGTCCCGCGGGTACCTGGCGCCGACCGCCTGGGCCGGCACGCCCCCGCCGCACCCGGCTGAAACGCGGAGCCGAAAGGAGCGAAAGCCTGGTCGGGGGGATGGCCCGACGGCTGCGGCCGGGCGCCTCCCGCCAGGGACCCCCATGCCACAGGGAGACGCCCCGGTCCAGGACCCGCTCGGCGCGCACGCCACGTTGCGCACGTCCGCGGGCGGGGTGGAGATCGTCCGCCTCGCCGCCCTGGAGGATCAGGGCCTCTGCCACTTGGGGCGCCTGCCCTACACCCTGCGCATCCTCCTGGAGAACGTCGTCCGCTGCGGCTCGCCCGAGGGCGTCGCGGCGGCGGTGCGGGCCGTGGTCGCCGGTGGCGGCGCGGAGGTGGCCTTCTTCCCCTCTCGCGTCCTGCTGCAGGACTTCACCGGCGTGCCCTGCATCGTTGATCTGGCGGCCATCCGGGCCGCGGTCGCCGAGCGCGGCGGGGACCCGCGGGCCGTGCAACCCGTCGTCCCCGTGGACCTGGTGATCGACCACAGCGTGCAGGTCGACGCCTTCGGCTCGCCTGAGGCCTTCGGCCGCAACGTCGAGTTGGAGTATGCCCGCAATCGAGAGCGGTACTGCCTGCTGCGCTGGGCCCAGGGGGCCTTTGCCGGGATGCGCGTGGTCCCGCCGGGCACGGGGATCGTGCATCAGGTCAACCTCGAGTACCTTTCGGGGATCGTCGCGCTGCGGCAGGAGGGGGGGCGGCGGCTCGCCTTCCCCGACACCGTGGTGGGCACGGACTCCCACACCACGATGATCAACGGGGCCGGGGTGCTGGGCTGGGGCGTGGGGGGCATCGAGGCCGAGGCGGTGATGCTCGGCGGGCCATACGGGATGACCGTGCCGGAGGTGGTCGGCGTGCGCCTGGAGGGGGAGTTGCCGCCGGGCAGCACGGCCACCGACCTGGTCCTGGTCGTGACCCAGATGCTGCGGCGCCATGGCGTGGTCGACAAGTTCGTGGAGTTCTGCGGCCCCGGCCTGGATCGCCTGCCGCTGCCGGATCGGGCCACCATCGCCAATATGGCCCCGGAGTACGGTGCGACCGTCGGCTTCTTCCCGGTCGACGCCCAGACCCTGGACTACCTGCGCCTCACCGGCCGCAGCGCCGAGCAGGTCGAGTTGGTAGAGCGCTACTGCCAGGAGCAGGGCCTCTTCCGTTCCGCCGCGGCCCCGGACCCGGAGTTCGGGGCCCTGCTCACGCTCGACCTGGGCGCCGTGGAGCCCAGCCTGGCCGGGCCGCGGCGTCCCGAGGACCGGCTGAGCCTCTCCCAGGTGCGGACGAGTTTCCAGAGCGCCCGGCCCGAGCCCACGCCCGGCCGCGCGGGTGGCGGGCGCGTGGGCTCCGCCACCCTAGCCTCCCCCCGGGTCGCCGACGGGGCCGTGGCCATCGCCGCCATCACCAGCTGCACCAACACCAGCAACCCCGGGGTGATGGTGGCCGCGGGCCTCCTGGCCAAGCGGGCCGTGGAGCGCGGCCTGCGCGTACCCGGGCACGTGAAGACCTCCCTGGCGCCGGGGTCGCGGGTGGTCACCGAGTACCTGCGGGCGGCGGGCCTGCTGGCGCCCCTGGAGGCCCTGGGCTTCGCCGTCGTCGGCTACGGCTGCACGACCTGCATCGGCAACAGCGGCGACCTGACGCCCGAGGCGGCGGAGGCGGCGCGCCGGGACGGGGCCGTCCTGGCGGCTGTCCTCAGCGGCAACCGCAACTTCCAGGGCCGGATCAACGCCTTGGTGCGGGCCAACTACCTCGCCTCGCCCCCGCTCGTGGTGGCCTATGCCCTGGCGGGGACGGTGGATGTGGATCTGGAACGCGAGCCGCTCGGGCACGACGCCGCGGGGCACCCGGTGTACCTGGGGGACCTCTGGCCCTCGCCGCGGGAGGGGGCGGAGACGGTTGCCGCCTGCGTGCGGCCGGAGATGTTCCGGGAGCAATACGGCCTGGTCTTCAACGGCGACGAGCGCTGGCGCGCCCTGCCCGTGCCCGCCGGTGATCTGTACGCCTGGGACCCGGACTCGACCTACGTCCGGCGTCCCCCCTTCTGCCAGGCCCCGGCCTGGTCCGGCCAACCGTTCTCCGGCGGTCGGGTCCTGGCCCTGCTCGGCGACTCGATCACCACCGACGACATCTCCCCCGCCGGGGGCATCCCGGCGGACGGGGACGCGGGCCGCTACCTGACGCAGCACGGTGTGGCCCGCGCCGACTTCAACCAATTCGGCACGCGGCGCGGCAACCACGAGGTGATGGCGCGCGGCACGTTCGCCAACGTCCGCCTGCGCAACCGCCTGGTGCCCGGCACGGAGGGTGGGCGCACGCTGTTGCTGCCCGAAGGGGAGGAGATGAGCATCTTCGCGGCCGCCGAGCGGTACGCCCAGCGGGGCACGCCGTTGCTGGTGCTGGCCGGCCGCGACTACGGCAAGGGGAGTTCCCGCGACTGGGCGGCCAAGGGCCCGTTGTTGCTGGGGGTGCGGGCCGTGCTGGCCGAGGGCTTCGAGCGCATCCATCGCAGCAACCTGATCGGCATGGGCGTGCTGCCCCTGGAGTTCGGGTCCGGCCTGTCGGTGGAGGCGTTGGCGCTGACGGGCCTGGAGGCCTACGCCCTCGCCTGGGACGGCGCGTTGCGGCCCCGCCTCCCCGTGCAGGTCACGGCGACCGGCGCCGACGGGACGCAGCGCAATTTCTCGGCCGTCGCCGCGTTGCACACGCCCTCGGAGGTGGCCTGCCTGCGCGCGGGCGGCATCCTCCCGGCCACCCTGTCCCGCCTCTTTGGGGGTGGGGACTGAGGGCCCGGGGCCGTCGTGCCCTCAGTCCCCACCCCTGCCTGTCTCCCTGCCCGCGCCCCGGCCCCTGCTGGCGCCCGCCGGGGTGGGTCGGCGAGGCGTGTCCGTCGGGGCAGGCGCCGCTGACCTGCCGCGGACGGCCACGCGCCCGCGGACGCTCCTCCCCGGCGCCTCGGGTCGGTCGGCCGCGGACGGCCCGATCGCCACGGGGCCGACCGCGGCTGAACCTCAGGCTGCCTGCCGCGGTGGATCGGCGCCAGCACCGGGGGATTGGGGCGCTGCTGCCTGCAACTCGGCCGCGGGCGCCTTGCGGCGGCCACCTCCCCGGTGCTATCCTGGCGGCACGAAGCTTCCCTGCTGTGTGCGAGACGGCGCCGGGGTTGTTGAACCTACGCCAACAACTCGGGAGCCCAGCTCCGCGGGCCAGCGTGCCGCCCGATCCACCGGGTCGGGTGCCCACAACGTTCGCGGGAGGCGCCCACCTGCCAAGGGCAGGTTCTGACACTCGGCGTCTACGGCATGGCGGGGGCTTCCCTGTCTTTCCTCTTTCATTCCTGGCTCCCTGGCTCCACTGCACGGGACAGGGACCGCCCGGTGCTCCCGGGATCCCTTGGGCTTGCTGCGTCGCCCCCCTGGGAGCACGAGGCCGCTGCGCAAAGCCGCCACTGCCCCTCCACCACGAGGTGTAGTGGGCGACGAGGATGGCGGGCGGGCGGGCGGGCCACAGCATCCGGCCTGCCCCAGGGCGGAGGCAGAGGGGGAAGGGCGATGCTCCCGCCGCGGGCCGCCGGATGGCGCACGGGTCAGGGTTTGTTGGATAGCGGTGCGCAGGGAGCGGCGACGCCGGGGGCCGCGGCCGCGGATGCGCCCCTGGCCGCCCGCATGCGGCCGCAGACCTTGGCGGAGTTCGTGGGCCAGGAGGAGGTCGTCGGGCCGGGGTCGATCCTGCGACGGGCCCTGGAGGCGGGGCGTCTGCCGTCCCTGCTGCTGTGGGGTCCTCCGGGCAGCGGCAAGACCACGCTGGCGCGGTTGCTGGCCGCCGAGACGGGTGCCGCCTTCTCGTCCCTGTCGGCGGTGGAGAGCGGGGTCGGCGAGCTGCGCCAGGTGCTGGCCGGCGCCCGCCGCCAGCGGGAGGCGGGTGGGCGGGCCATCCTCTTCGTCGATGAACTGCATCGCTGGAGCCGTGCCCAGCAGGACGCGGTCCTGCCGCACGTGGAGGGTGGGCTGATCACGTTGATCGGCGCCACCACGGAGAACCCGAGCTTCGAGGTGGTCGGGGCCCTCCTGTCGCGGTGCCGCGTCGTCCGCCTCCGCTCGCTCCCGGATGCCGCTCTGGGCGCGATCCTGCGCCGCGCGGCCGCCGACCCCGAGCGCGGGCTGGGCGGGCTCGGGGTGGACCTGACCGAGGAGGCGGTGGAGTACCTGATCGGCGTGGCCGGCGGGGATGCGCGCGTGGCCCTGGCCACCCTGGAACTCGCGGCCGCGGCCACGCCCCAGGACGCCGGCGGGCGGCGGCTGCTGGGGCGTGCCGCCGTGGAGGCGGCGGCCACCAAGCGGGCCCCGCGCCACGACCGCGCGGGCGACCAGCACTACGACACCATCTCCGCCTTCATCAAGTCGATCTGCGGCTCCGACGCCGACGCCGCCGTGTTCTGGCTCGCCCGCATGCTCGAGGCGGGGGAGGACCCGTTGTTCGTGGCGCGCCGGCTCGTGATCCTGGCCGCGGAGGACGTGGGCCTGGCGGATCCGCAGGCGCTGCCCATCGCCCTGGCCGCGCAGGGCGCCGCCCACTTCGTCGGTATGCCCGAGGGCTGCCTCCCCCTGGCGGAGGCGACCCTGTACCTGGCCCTGGCCCCCAAGAGCAACTCGGTCCTGCGGGCCTACACGGCCGCCTCCGCCGCCGTGGCCGGGCAGCCGCAGGCCGAGGTGCCCCTGCACCTGCGCAACGCCGTGACGGGCCTGGGGCGGGCGGAAGGCTACGGGGCCGGCTACCGCTACGCGCACGACTTCGCGCCGGGCGTCGCGGCCCAGGTCCACCTGCCCGCGGAACTGGTGGGGCAGCGCTACTACCTGCCTGGGGAACTGGGGGCCGAGCGGGCGTACCGCGCCAGGCTCAGCGAACTCCGGGCCCACCTCTCCGGGGGAGCCGCCGACCCCGCGCCGCCGGGAGGGCCCGCCGGTGCGGCGGGGCCGGAGGGGTCCCCCGCTTCACAAACGGGCGCGGATCACCGATAGACGAAGGGCCGGGGCTTCCGCCCGGTGCGGGTGGTGCGTGGCGTCATGGAGGACGGCAATGGCGAATCGTCGCACGGGGGAGGGGCCAGCTCCGAGCGGTGGTTGCTGACCTATGCGGACATGATCACGCTCCTCATGACCTTCTTCATTATCCTTTACGCGATCAGCAAGACCGATGTGTCCAAGTACCAGGCCCTGGCCATGTCTCTGCATGCCGCCCTGAGCGGCGCACCCAAGAAGCGAGGCCTCCCGGCGGCGGCCAACGACTCCCTCATCGCCACCGCCCGGACGCCGTCCCCGGCCGCCACTCTCTCCCCGTTGCCCGCAGACCCCCTGCTGGCGCAAATGGCCCAGCAGTTGCGCCAGGCGATCGCCGCCCAGAAGGCCGGTTCGGCGGCCGTGCGCGTCCAGGCGCACCGCTTGGACATCGCCTTCGAGGGCGACAGCGTCTACTTCCGCTCGGCGAGCGCCACCCTGACGCCGGCCTTCAAGGCGCTGCTGGGCCGCATCGCCCCGGTCCTGAAGCGCTCCCCCGATGAGATCATCGTCCAGGGCTACACCAACAACCTGCCGCTGCACAGCCGGCTCTACCCGACGGCCTGGGAGCTGTCCGCGGCGCGGGCCGTCAACGTCCTGCGCTACCTGACCGAGGCCTGTGGTCTGCCCCCCCACCAGATGCAGGCGGACGCCTTCGGGCAGTGGCACCCCCAGTACTCCAACGACACGCCGCAAAACCTCGCGCTCAACCGGAGCGTGCACATCGTGGTGACGCGCCGAGTGCCCCCCGGCCTGGACCAGGGCGGGCCGGACGTGGCCCCGCCGGGCTCGCCCCCGGGCGGCTGAGGTCGGACCCGGCCCTCACCCCCGTTGGCGTTGGCGCCGTGTCTGCGCTCGGACCGGGGGTCGGGTCGGGGCGGGGGGGGGCGGAGGCTCGGCCGGCACCGGGGGGCCCTCCGCGGCGGCGGGCGTGGGGGCAGCCTCCCCGCGGCGCCGTGCCGGCACGCCCGGCGCCGGCCACAGGCGGGGCCGCGAGGAGGGCATCGTCGGCTGCCACCAGTATCGGAGCAGTTCCCGCGTCACGCCGACGGCCGGGACCGCCAGCAGGGCGCCGGTCAGGCCGGCCAGGGTCCATCCCCCGAAGACCGCCAGGATGACGGTCAGGGGGTGGAGGCCGACGAGGCCGCCGGAGATACGGGGAACCAGGAAGTTGCTCTCCAGCTGCTGGGCGCCGATCAGGACGGCGAGCACCCAGATCACGTGGGGGAAGGGCTGCAAGGCCAGGGAGAGCAGGACGGGCCCGGCGGAGGCCAGGATCGGGCCCACGGTGGGCAGCAGCTCGAAGAGCCCGGAGAGGAAGCCCAACAGGGCCGCGGCGGGGAGCCCGAGCAGGGCCATGCTGACCCCGACGATCGTGCCGAACACCAGAGCCACCAGGAACTGGCCACGCACGTAGTCGACGACCACGGTGGACAGGATGCGCCCCACGTCCCGCGCCGCCGACTGCCAGGCGGTGGGCAGCAGGACGGACAGGGAGCGGGCCATGGCGTCGCCGTCCCAGATCAGGAAGAAGGCCACCACGAGCACCACCACGGTGTCCGCGGTCACCGTGGCGATGCCGCTGAGCACGTTCACCGAGCCCCGCAGCACGCCGCCGCCGACGTTCTGCAGGGCGTGGGCCAAGTCGAAGTGGACGGGGCCCGTGCCGCCACCCGTGCTGGCGCCCAGGGCGCGGGTGAGGTCCACGTGGACCCCGAAGCGGGCCGAAAGGTAGGATTGGGCTTGGGAGAGCAGGACGTTGACCGCAGCGATGATTTGCGGCAGGTGCGTGAGCAGGCTCTGCGCCTCGCGCAGGACGGTCACCACCAGCCAGGCACCCAGCAGGACGAACGGGGCCAGCAGCAGCAGCACCATGGCCAGGGCGGCCAGGGCGCGGGAGCGGATGGCCCGCTGCAGCCGGTCGGCCAGGGGGCCCAGCAGCACGGCGAGCAGCGCCCCGGTCGAGGCCACCACGAGCACCGGCGCCACGGCCTGGACCAGCCGCCACAGCAGCCAGAGGACGGCGCCGCCGGCCAGCACGCACAACAAGGACAGCAGCCAGGTTTGCAGCCGTTCGCGGTCGGCTCCGCTGTGCCCGCGTCCGGGCTCTCCCGCCACCAGGCAAGCCTCCCGTTCGGCCGGCGCATCCCGTTGCCCGCCGCTTCTGTCCCGGTGCCGCCGCCGTGCCGCTCTGCTCCCGGGTCTCCCGGGCGCGCGGCGGCGGCACCGCCTCGTGCCAGCGGCTCCCTGCCGGGGCTCCGCCCGGGGTTTCCCCCGGCTGTGTCTTGGGGGTTCCCGCCGGAGATCTCCCTTCTGGAGAGATCTCCCTTCTGGAGAGATCTCCGAGAGGAGCCCCCATACCGGTGATCCCCGCACCATCCCCGTCCAATGCTTCGCCACACGGTCGCCGGACCCTGGCGCGCGCCGGTGTGATGGGCTGGGGATTGACATTGGCGCCCCTCGGCCGTAGCATTTCCTAAAAGCGTGCGTTTCCTCGGGATTGGGGGCGTGCGCCTCCGGATTCGAACGCCGCGAAGGGGGTGGCGCCGTGTACATCTCGACCAAGGGGCGTTATGGGACCAAGGCCCTGTTCGAACTGGCCCTGCACCACGGGGAGGGACCACGGGCCTTGCGGGAGATCGCGGAGCGCCAGGGGCTCTCCGAGCACTACCTGGAGCAGTTGGTCGCCCCGCTGCGCAAGGCGGGCCTCGTCCAGAGCGTGCGGGGAGCCCAGGGCGGCTACGTTTTGGCGCGGGCGCCGGAGATGATCACCGTGGGAGACATCCTGCGCGTCCTGGAGGGGCCCGTCAGCCCCACGGAGTGTGCCCTGGAGAACTTCGACTTCTCCCGTTGCTGCGCCAATCCAGGGGTCTGTCCGGATCGCGACGTGTGGGTGCGGGTGCGCAAGGGGATCGAGGACGTGGTGGACAACATCACCCTGGCCGACCTCGTGGACGACTGGCAGCGCAGCCACGAGCGCGCCCCGATGTATTATATTTGAAGTTTTAGAAGTTCTATGTGATATTTTGGGTGAAGTGACATTGGAAGCGGGTGGCGAAGGGGCCTTCGCCGCCCCTGCGGCTCCGGTCCCCGGGCTGCGGCTCCGGCGTCGAGGCCCCCGGCGCGCGCTCCCCGGTGGCCGCGACGCGCCGCGACGCCCCGGCCGGGACGCGGCGTGCGATGGGCACCCCCCACCGTGGCGCGCAAGGGTGGGCTGCGGAGCCCTCCGGACGCGCGGGGCGCCGGGGTACGGGGGGCGGTGGCCGCGGTAGCGCAGGGTTTGAATCCGGGGCGGAGAGGGGTTGCAGCGGGCCGGGCGGACGGGGACGCGATCCGCGCCCTGCCGGCCTCCAGGGTGGAGGTGTCCGAGGGCGGAAGGCGGGTCTACCTGGACCACGCCGCGACGACCCCCCTGCGCCCGGAGGCGCTGGCGGCCATGACCTTGCATTGGCGGGACGCCTGGGGCAACGCCTCCAGTCCCCACGCCTACGGCCGCCGCGCCCGGGCGGCGGTGGAGCAGGCGCGGCGCGAGGTGGCCGGACTGCTCGCGGCGGAGCCGTCCCGGATCGTGTTCACCGCCGGGGGGACCGAGGCCAACAACCTGGCCATCTTCGGCACCGCCGCCGCCGCCCCGGAGCGGCGCCACTTGGTGCTGTCGGCCATCGAGCACCACTCGGTCCTCGATGCGTGCGCGGCGCTGCAACGGCGCGGGTACGCCTGCGACCTGGTCCGTCCCGACCGGTCGGGGCGCGTCCGGGCGGGGGACTTCCTGGCCGCCCTCCGGCCGGACACGGCCCTGGCCGCCCTGATGCTGGTCAACAACGAGGTCGGCGCGATCCAGCCGGTGCCCGAGGTGGCTCGGGCCTGCCGGGCGCGCGGCGTGCCCCTGCTGGTGGATGCGGTGGCGGCGGCGGGCAAGCTGCCGCTGGCGGTGGGGGAGCTCGGGGCCGACCTGCTGACGGTCTCGGCACACAAGCTCGGCGGCCCCCAGGGCGTTGGGGCCCTCTACCTGGACCCCGAGCGCGAGTTGGTCCCGCTGCTGCACGGGGGCGGTCAGGAGCGGCGCTGGCGCCCGGGCACCGAGAACGCCGCCGGGATCGTCGGCTTCGGGGTGGCCGCCCGCCTGGCAGCCGCGGAGTTGCCGGCGGTGGCCGCGCGGCTGCGCGCGGCGGCGGCCGCCCTGCGGCGCGCCGTGGAGGCCCGCGGCTGCGGGGCGGTGCCGACTGGCCCGGCGGATGAGGCCGAGCGCGTGCCCGGCCTCGTTTCCTACGTGTTCCCCGGGCTGGACGGCGACGCCCTGCTGGTCAGCCTCGACCTCCAGGGCGTGGCGGCCGGTTCGGGGTCGGCGTGTACCTCCGGGGCGGTGCTGCCCTCGCATGTGCTGGTGGCCATGGGACTGGACGCCCAGGCCCGCTCGGCGCCCCTGCGCCTGTCGCTCGGGGCTTCGACCCCGCCGGAGGTCCTCGCGGCCGCGGCGGAGGCCATCGCGGCGGCGGTGGCGCGGCAGAGGCCGGGCACGTCGGCGCCGTAACAGCCGGGGGCAGCCCGCGCGGGCGGGCCACCCCGACCGGTGTGGGCTAGCGGAAGGGCGGGGGCGCGTCCGGCCACGGGGCGCCCGCGGCGGCAACGGAGGGGGGCTGGGCGGGATGCGGGTCGTCGTGGCCATGTCGGGCGGTGTCGACAGTTCCGTGGCAGCGGCCTTGCTGCGGCAGGCCGGGCACGAGGTCGTGGGTGTGACGATGCAGATCTGGCCGGAGGGCGCGCCAGAGCGCCAGGCGCGTCAGGGTGGCTGCTGCGCGCTGGGGGCGGTCAGCGATGCGCGGGCCGTCGCCGAGCTCCTGGATATCCCCTACTACGTGTTCACCATGCGCGAGGAGTTCGAGCGGCACGTCATCGCGCGCTTCGCCGCCGCATACGCCGCCGGGCGGACGCCCAACCCCTGCGTGGCCTGCAACGAGCACATCAAGTTTCGGGCCCTGCTGGAGAAGGCGCGGCGCCTGGGGGCCGAGGCCTTGGCGACCGGCCACTACGCGCGCTTGGGCGCGGGGCCGGACGGGCAGCCGCGCCTGTTGCGCGCGGTGGACCGGGGCAAGGACCAGTCGTACGTGCTGCACCCCCTGGCCCGCGCGGACCTCGGCTACCTGCGCTTCCCGGTCGGAGAACTGCCGAAGCCGGAGGTGCGGCGCCTGGCGCGCTCCCTGGGGCTGCCGGTGGCCGACAAGCCGGACAGCCAGGAGATCTGCTTCGTGGGGCCGGAGGGGTATGCCGCCGTGGTCGCCGAGCGCCACCCGGAGGCGGCGCGCCCGGGGCCCATCCTGGACGTGGCGGGTCGCGTCGTGGGGCAGCACCGCGGGCTCGCCCACTACACGGTGGGCCAACGCCGCGGGCTCGGGTTGCAGGGGGCGGAGGCGCGCTTCGTCCTGCAGCTGGACGCCGCGCGCAACGCGCTGGTCGTCGGTGGCGCGGAGGACGGCCGGGCCGGCGGGTGCACGGTGCCCGCGATGAACTGGCTTGTGCCGGACCCGCCTCGGGCGGGGGCCGACCTCACCGTCAAGGTTCGTTCCGGCCCGGTGGAGCACCCGGCGGTCCTCGCCGCCGTCGACCCCGCCGGCCTCCGCCTGCGCTTCGCGCGGCCGCTGCGCGCCGTGACGCCCGGCCAGGGCTGCGTCCTCTACGACGGCGAGGTGGTGCTGGGCGGCGGGGAGATCGGCGCGGTGGAGCCGGTGGGCGGCGCGGCCGAGGCCGCCGGACGTCCTGGCGCGGAGGGGTCGGCGGAGGGGTCGGCGGACCGCTTCGTGGCCTCCCCGCGCTGACGCCACGGGCGTGCGGGCCCTGCCCGGCCGCGCCGCGGGCGGTCTCCCCGTTCCGTGGGTCCCTGTGGGGTGGATCAGCGTCCCGTGCGCCAGCCATTCCGTGCGCAACGGTGCGTCAGCGTTGCGTGGCGATCGCCACCCAGCGGCCGTCGGCGAGTTGGTAGAGCGTGACGCGGTACTGATCCCCGCCCAGCGCGACGGCGGCCGTGGCCAGGTGGTCCGCTCCCGGCCGCACCGTCACGTGCGGCCTGTCGGTCGGCCGCCCCAGGTGGCGGGCCAGGGCGCGGGCGGCGTCGGCGGCCACCCCGCCGGGGTCGCCCGCCAGTGTGGCGGCCGGCAGGCCGAAGCGCTCGGTCGTGAGGCCGCCGCCCGTCAGGAGCCAGCCGCGCGGGGTCGGCTCCGCGGTGTACACGCCGTGGGCGAAGCAGACGCAGACCCCGTCGCGACCTCCGGCCGCCGCTTGCAGCAGCCGGACCTCGACGAACACGCGGGCGGTGCGTGGATCGCCCGGCGGGTGGCCCGCCGGCACGACGGCCAGCAGGTCCAGCCGCCCAGTGGTCCGCCAACCGCGCACGAAGGCCGCGAAGGACTCGCGTGCGCGCCAGCCGGGCGAGAGGTAGCCGTAGGCCCGCGCGTAGGCCTCGCTGCCCCCTCCGTCGGCGCTCGTCCCCGCGGGCGCCGGCGTCCCGGTCCCCCCGCTGGCCGCGGCGGCCTGTCTGGGGGCCGCTTGCCCGGAGACCGCTTGCCCGGAGACCGCCAAGGAAAGGCTCCAGAAGAACCCGGAGGCCGCCTGGACGGGCGTGGCGGCCTCCACCGGCCAGGGCGCGGGCGGGGGCAGCGCCGGGCGGGCCAGGTCCTCGCTCGGCGGGGTGCCGTCGAGCCGGTGCTCGGCGGCTCGTGCCGGCAACCAACTGGCCGCGGCCAGCAGCAGGAGCGTGGCGGCCGCCGCCGCCACC
>DAHWHV010000237.1 GCA_027335545.1 Clostridia bacterium | reverse complement strand
GCAGGTGAGCTTCGCTTCGCGGCGGAGCACCGCTCACGGCAGGTGAGCTTCGCTTCGCGGCGGAGCACCGCTCACGGCAGGTGAGCTTCGCTTCGCGGCGGAGCACCGCTCACGGCAGGTGAGCTTCGCTCCGCGGTGGTTGCTGGGCCGACTGCGGCTTGTCGCCGCGACCTCCCAGCGGCGGCAAGGGGGGTGGGGCGGGCGGGGCGAGGCGAGGCGGGAGAGACGCGGACCAGGGCTGCGACGACGGCCATCACACAATGGAGAGCGAGGGATGCGGCCATGGCCGAGCCGAGGATCGAGATTCGCACGCCCGCCGTGCCAGCGCCCGGGGGGAGTTACACCCAGGCGATCCGCCGCGGCCCCTTCGTCTCCACGGCGGGCCTCGGCCCGCACGACCCGGTCACGCGGCGCGTGGTGGGCACCACCATCGAGGAGCAGACGGCGCAGACCCTGGAGAACCTGCGCGCGGTCCTGCGGGCGGCGGGGGCGACCTTTGAGGACGTCATCAAGGTCACGGTGCACCTTCAGGACCTGCAGCGCGACTTCCCGGGCTACGACCGCATCTACCGCGAGGTGATGCCGGAGCCCCGTCCGGCCCGCACCACCGTCGGCTCCCAGCTCTCCGGCATCCTCGTGGAGATCGACATGCTGGCGGTGCTCGGGTGAGGGGAGGCCCCCCTGGGTAGGTGGTCGCTGCATACGCAGCGACCACCTACCCCTCCGGCACGGCGATGGGCTGCCGCTTCCAGACGTAGGGCGGCTCCAGCACGAGGCGCTGGTTGTCGGTGAGCAGCGCCAGCAACTCGGGGTCGTGCCCGCGCCGGCCCCAGGCCATGTGCCCAGGACAGTACTTGTACAGCAGAGAGCGGCGCTCGTGGTCGGCGTCCCAGGGGAGCGTGCCGTGGCGCAGGGCCTCCGTGAAGATCAGGACCGAACCCGCGGTCTGGGGGACCTGCCGCAGCAGCGTCTCCGAGGTGAAGCCGGATGCGGCCCGCGGCGTCCGCCAGTTCTGCTTGTGGCTGCCGGGGATGCAGCAGAAGCCGCCCGCCCCGGGCGGGATGTCCGCCAGCGCCCAGGAGGCGACGATGAGGCCGTTGTACATCCGGCCGTCGACGACGCGATAGTACTGCGCCGGGTCGAAGGGCGTGCCCCCGCCGTGCAGGCCCAGCCCCGCCCGGTTGCGGCGCATGTAGATGCCGTACTCGTGGTCGAGGCGGAAGCCCTCGCCGACGATCTCCTGGAGGTAGGGCACCAGCCGCGGGTGGTCGATCAGGCGGCGGAAGACCGGCTCCTCCCACCGCAGGAAGCCGCCGAAGCGGGGGCTGCCATCCTCCGGCTGCGGTGCCGGGAGGTTGCGCGCCTCGATCGCGCGGTTGGCCGCGGCCAGCTCCTCCGCGGAGAGCACCCCCTCGATCAGCAGGTAGCCGTTCAGATCGAGGAAGTAGCGCTCGGAGTCCGCCATCCGCTCCGTCTGCCGCTCCGCCCGCCGTTCGCTCCCCTGGTCCATCTCCATCCCCCCGCCCCTCCCGCATCCGGCTCGCGTCCTCTCGCCCGAGCGCCAGGCCCTGGGTCGGGCGGGTACAGGCGCCGTCGAGGCGGCTCCGCGTCCAAGGCCCGACGCCGTGGGCTGCGCCAGGACGGTGCAGGGCCTTCCCCCTCGGGCCGGCCGCCCCTGCCGTGCGGCGGACGGGGTGGCCGGCGGGCGCGGCGCCCTATCGGCGCCCCACCGCAGCCCATCGCACCCGACCGGGGAGCCGTCCTGTCCCGCACCCGCCGCTCGCCCCGCTCCAACCCGCTCGCCGCGCGGGTCGCTACCACCACCTACCCCCCCGGCGACCCCTGGACCCGGCCCTGGCCGATACGGCCCGTGGGGGCCCCGCGCGGTGGCGTGCCGAGCGCGCTCCGGGGCCTGGCCGCGCCGGAACGTGTGGTGCGCAGAGGGCAGAGGGCACGGGTCCCTGGCCCCGGTGCGAGTCGCATGCACAGGAACGGATGCAGTGCCGTCGATAACTGCACTAGCTGCACACGATGTACAGACGGCGTAGAATGCGCTATACTGGCCATCGACGCGCGTGGGAGGAGTGGACGATGGACGACGCCCCGTCCCAGGAGCCCGCCGCCCTCTCGCCCCGGGCCCGCCAGCTCAAGGACCGTCTGCTCGGCGAGTTCTCGCTCTCGGTCGACGACGTGGCCGGCGTGCTGGAGGTGGACCGCAGCACCGTCTACCGGTACATCCAGGACGGCGCCCTGGCGGCGCTCAAGATCGGGCGCGAGTACCGCCTGTCCGAGGTGGACGTGGAGGGGTTCCTCCAGGCCCTGATCGAGCGCGAGCGCCAGCGGGTGGCCGAACTGCGCCTCAAGGCCCTCACCGCGGGCGGCGCCGCCGGCCTGGCCGCCCTGCCGGCGCCCCGCACCTCCACCGCCCTGCCCGCCTCCCGGTCCGAGTCCGTCCCGCCCGTCTCCCCGTCCGGCCTCGCCGAGCCCGCCCCGGCCGCCCCGGGCCAGGCGGGGCCGCTGTGCGGCGCCGCGCAGGGCGGCGCGTCCTGGGAGGCTTGGCGCACCGGCCACGCGCGCGTCCACCCGGCCCACGTCCTGCTGGCCCAGGTCGCCGACCGCGACGCGATCCTCTGGGACCGTCCCTTCCCAGAGCCGATCCCCATGCGGGTGGGCCTGGCCCGCCAGGCCCTGGAGCGCAGTGGCGCCGATCTGCCGGCCCTGCGCCTGGCCGCCGAGGCCACGCTGCCGCCGCCGGACCAGACGCCGGGGGAGGGGCCACGCGACCGCGATGCCGGCGAGGTGTACCCAAGGGTCTTCGGAGCGCCGGCGCGGGCGGCGATGGCCTCCCTGGGCCGGCGCTGGGTCGGCACCGACGCGCTCCTCCTGGCCCTGTACGGGGAGCCGGCCCTGGCGCAGGCGCTCGCGGCCTGCGGGGCCGACGAGGGACGGGTCCGCGCGCAGCTCCAGGCGATGGCCGACGCGCTGGCCAAAACGGCGGCCGACGGGCCGCGCTTCGGTGAACTGGCCCGCCACGCCGGGCAGTGGGCCGCGCAGGCCGCGTGGCGGCGGGGGGCCCAGGCTGTGGAGCCCGAGGACCTGCTGCTGGCCCTGCTGACCGACGGGGAGCGCGCGCTGGGCGACGGGCTCGCCCTGCGCGCCCTGCGCGCCGTCGGTGCCGACCTGCCGGCCATCCGCTCCTGGGCTGAGGCCCGGCTCGGTCCCCTGTCCCCCCACCCCGCCCCCGGCGCCGCCGGGGAGCCCAACCCGGACGACGCGCCCCTGGCGCCCACCCCCGGCCTACGCGCGGCGGTCTACGAGCGGGCCTCCGCCGCGGCGCGCGGCCTCGGCCACCCCGAGGTCGGCACGGAGCACCTCCTGCTCGGCCTCTACTGCATCCAGGAGATCGCCGACGCTCTGGGGGAGGCGGGCGCCGGGCACGGCGCGGTGCGAGCGGCGATCCGCCGCCTCGCCCCCGCCGGGGCCCCCCAGCCGACGGAGCGCAGCCCCCACTTTGGGCGCTACAGCGAGCGTGCCCAGCGGGTGATCGTCTCCGCCCAGGAACTGGCGCGGCGCCGGGGGGACGGCTGGGTCGGCGGCCCGCACCTGTTGCTGGCCCTAGTGCCGGGGGGGGGAGACCTGCAGGGGGGGATCGCCCAGAAGGCGCTGCTGGGACTGGGCGTGGACCTCGCGGCGCTACGGGGGCGCGTCGAGGCGGGCCTGCCCCCGCCCAACCCGGCGCCGCCGGCTGGGGAGATCGCCTTCACGCCGGGTGCCAAGGCGATGGTTATGGAGCATGCGATCGCCGCCGCCCGGTCCATGGGCCACCGCTACGTCGGCACGGAGCACCTGCTGCTGGCCGCCTACGACGCCGAGGCCGAACTGGCCGGGTGGCTGGAGGCCGCGGGCGCCCTGCGGGAGGACGTCGAGGCCGAGACCCTGAGGCTGATGGAGGGGTCCGGGTCCCGCCCGGTCGGGGACCCGCCGCCCGACGAGCCCGTCGCCGCCGCCCTGGCCGCGGCGGAGGGGCGGGCGCGGGCCCTGGGCCACGTCGCGCTTCAGCCCGCGCACCTCCTGCTCGGGGTCCTGGAGCCGGGCGCCGGTCCTGCCCGGGCGGTCCTGGAGCGGCTGCAGGTCGACCCGGCCCACCTGGAGGCGGCCGTGCTCGCCACCCTTCCGCGGGGGCGCTCCGCCCCCGTCCCCCGCGTGTTCGTGAGCGCCGCCGCGCAGAAGGTCCTGGCACGCGCGGCGGCGGCCGCCGGCGCCAGGGGGGCGCGCCGCGTCGGCACCCCGCACCTGCTCCTGGGGCTGCACGCCGACCCCAGCAGCGATGTCGCGCAGTTGCTGACGGCCGTCGGTGCCCCCGAGGACGCCTTGGCGGTGGAGGCCGCCCGGCTGGGGGCGTAGAGGGCGCCCCCGCCGGCCACGCCCCTGTGCGGCGACCTCCTCCGTCATCACACCCACCACACCCGCGCATGAGGCCGCGCCCGTCCGGGGCCCCCCGCGCCGAAGGGCGGGGGCCCCCCGGACCCCGCCCCCCGATCCCCCGCCCACCGCCCCGCCCCCGCTCACTCCCCGTGGGCGACGGTGACCAGCAGCAGGGTGTCGCCGATCCGGAGTTCGGCCTCCGCCGGGGGCAGGGGGAGGGTGCGCCCGTCTCGGTGGATGGCCAGGAGGGTCACGCCCTCGCCCAGGCAGAGGCGGATGTCCCGCACGCGCTTGCCGGCCAGCACGTCCCCCTGCAGGACGCCCTGCGCAGCTCCAACCCCGCGTCGTCGACGATCGTGTCCAGGAAGTCCGCGGAGATGGGCCGCGTCACCAGGCGGGCGAGGCGCTTGCCGCCGACGGCCGTCGGCAGGACGATGCGCTCCACGCCCAGGGCCCGCAGGTGGCGCTCGGCGCGCGCCGACTCGGCGCGCGCGACCACGCGGATGCCCGGGGCCACGTCGCGCACGGCCAGCAGGGCGTAGAGGTTCTGGGCGTCGTCGGGTAGGGCGAGGACGACGTCGGCGGCGCGGGCGACCCCCGCTTCCGCGAAGGTGCCCTCCTCCATCACGTCGCGGGCCAGGGCCAGGAAGCCGGCCTCGGTGAGGTGCCGGGTGCGCGCCTCGTCCCGGTCGATGATCACCAGGGCCTGGCCGAGGCGGCGCAGTTCTGTGGCGACCTGCTGGCCGACGCGCCCGCCCCCCACGACGATGGTGTGCCCCCGCAGGGCGGCGACCCGCTCGGTCACGGACGGTCCCCCCCACAGGCCACGGACGTCGATGGACACCAGTGTACCGGCCACGATGGCGATCGTCAGGGCCCATGCCGCATACCCCAGGACTGCCAGGCCCCCGACCAGCGCGTACTGCCCCGGCGTGCGCGGCACCACCCGCGCGTCGCCCAGGGAGGAGACGGTGACCAGCGTCCGATACAGGCTCAGCCCCCAGGCGCCACCGAAGATCAGGTGGAAGCCCGCGGTGCCGCAGGTGAACAGGGCCGCCAGCACGAGGCCGGCCGGCAGGAGCTTGCCCAGCGTGGAGGCCGGCGCGCGCACGGGGCCATCCCTCCCGCCCGGACGCCCCCCGCTGCCCCGTTGGTGTCGACGACACCAGGGCGCTTCGTCTCCGCCGCCGTCCAGGGGCCCGCCAGCGGGTCGGGGCCAGCGGTCGAGCGACCCTTCCCTCCATTCGCAGGGGCCCCCCCGGACCCCTGGCCCGACGGCCGGGCGGGGGCTTTCCGGACGGATCCCCGCAGGGGCAGGCGGCGGGGCCCCGAAGACCGGCCGCGGGAGCCGGAGGGCCCGCGGTGGGCGCCGTCCACCACGGCTTCCCGGGGGGTGAGGGCATGCAGGTCGTGGCGCTGACCCGGCCCGGCGAGGTGGCCGTGGTGGAACGGCCGGACCCGGTGCCCATGGACGACTTCGTGGTCGTCCAGATCCACGCCGCCCCCATGTGCACGGAGTACAAGGCGCTGGCGGCGGGCAGCGTCACCGAGGCGCTCGGGCACGAGGCGGCCGGCGTGGTCGTGGCCACGGCCCGTCCCGGGCGCGTGCCGGTGGGCACGCGTGTGGCGGTCATGCCCGGGACGGGCTGCGGCCGCTGCCCGCTCTGCCTGAGCGGCGATTACATCCACTGCCGTCAGGCGCCGGCCGTGCCGACCCCCACCTACGCCCAGTACGTCCTGAAGCAGGACTGGCTGCTGGCCCCCCTGCCGGACGGGATGAGCTACCCCCATGGCGGCCTGGCCTGCTGCGGCCTGGGGCCCACCTTCGGGGCGCTCGGCCGCATGGGGGTGCGGGCCCCCGACACGCTGCTGATCACGGGCATGGGGCCGGTGGGTCTGGGGGGTGTGATCAACGGCGTGGCCTGCGGGGCTCGGGTGATCGCCGTCGAGGGCCAGCCCTACCGGGCCCGCCTGGCCCGCGCGTTGGGGGCCGCGGCCGTCGTCGATCCGGGTCGGGCGGACGCCCTGCAGGAGATCCGGGAGCTCAGCCACGGGGGTCCGGACGCCGCCATCGACTGCTCGGGGGCCCCCGCCGCGCAGCGGCTGCTGATCGACTCCGTGCGCCGTCGGGGCCAGGTGGCCCTGGTCGGCGAGGCCGGGCCCCTGGAGGTGCACGTCAGCCGGGATCTGCTGCGCAAGGGCCTCACGCTCCACGGCTGCTGGCACTACAACCTGTCCACGGTCCCGCGCCTGCTGGAGTGGATCGCCCGGCAGTCCGCGGCGGTGGACCGCCTGATCACCGGCCTCTACCCCCTGGCCGGGGTGCGCGAGGCCTGGGCCCTGCAGGCCCACGGGGAGTGTGGCAAGCTCGTGCTGCAGCCCTGGGTGGCGGCTACGGCCCCCTGACGGCCAGGCCCCCGCCGCCCACCCCCGGGGCCGCCGGGGCGGTGCCGTCCCCTGGCCGGGGCGCGAGGCCTGGGCCCCGCACGCGCGCACGGAGTGCGGCCAACGCGTGTTGCAGCCTTGGGTGGGTGCGCCTCCCCTCTGAGGGCCGGGGCCGGCCGCTCGCGCCTGGGCGCGGGGGCGGGCCGGCGGTGCGGCCCCGCGCCGGTGTGCGCGAGG
>DAHWHV010000229.1 GCA_027335545.1 Clostridia bacterium | reverse complement strand
GACGGCGCCGACCCTTGGATCGTCTTGACTCGCAACGGCACGCCTCCAGCCCGGCCCTGGCGCGGGGAGCGTGAGGGAGCCGACGCCCGGCGGCGGCCGGGCGCCGCCCCGCCGCTGCCTCCCCCGGGCGACCGCCGCCCGAGCCCTCGCTGGCGGGGCCCCTGCGCCCCCCCCTGTGCCCCAAGGACCCGTCGGCCCAGGGCGGGGACCGCGGCGCGCAGTGCGCCCGGAGTCGCGGGCGAGGAAACGGGTGGTGGCGGCGGTCCGCGGCCGACGCCACCCGCGCCGGGGCCCAACGCGCAGCCATGCCTATGCCGCCTGCGGGCGCGAGTATGTGGCCGCGGGCGGACGGGCCCGCGACCCGGGCGGGGCACCGCCCTTGCGGCCCTCCCTGGCGGGCGGGCTCGACGCCGTCCTCGCCCGCTGCGAGGGGCACACCCGCTACGACGTGCGGCGGACCCTGCGGCGGGGAGTCGTGGTGCGTGCGGCGACCCGCGCCGACCTGCCGGCGTTCTGGGCCCTGGAGCGCACGGCCGCTGCCCGCAAGGCCTTCGCCGTGCGCTCGCCGGAGTTTTTCGACCGCCTCTGGAACGCCTGGAACGGACCCGGGGACGGCGGGCGGTTGCTGGTGGGCGAGTACGAGGGCCGCGTGGTCCGCGAGGCGTGGCTTGCGGTCCCCGCGCAGTTCGTTCGCGTCTGCGCTCACCAACCGGGACGCCCCCCACCCGCGTTGGCATGTCGCGGGAGGCCGCCCCGGATGGCGACTCAGTCGAAATAGAACGTGGTGAAGCAGGAGTGCCGCCAGTAGCCCAGGGAGTGGGCGAGGCGCAGCGAGGGCAGATTATCGTCCTGCACTTGGTAGATGGGCAGGCGGCCCTCGGCGAGGATGTCGCGCGTGAGACCGCTGACCACGCTGCGGCCGAAGCCCTGGCCCCGCCACTCGGGCCGCGTCAGCACCTGCTCGACGGCGCGCACCTGGGGCGTCGCCGCCGCGCCCTGGGCGATCGCCGCCGCCTCCCCCGCCCGCAGGGCCACGAACAGCCGACCCGCGCACTCCACGGCGGCCAGGGGCGAGAGCACCCCCGGGAAGGCCGTCCGCCCGAGCCCCAGACGCGCAAAGAGCTCGGGGGTGACCAGTTGCGTGGGGTGCTGGTCGGACGGGGAGAAGTCGTCGGCCGTGCACACCCACAGGGAGGAGTCCGCGGCGGGGACGTGGGTCCACACCCGAGCGGCCATGGGCGCCAGCCAGCGGGGCAGCGTCAGCGAACGGGGTCCCGTGCCGGCGCGCACCAGCGCCGCCACCGTCCGCAGATCCACCTCCCCGCGCGGGAATAGCCACCAACCGGCCCGTTGGATCAGCAGGGCGGCGGGGATCGCCCGGCCCCCCGCCGCGCCGAACCAGGCGTAGGCCCTCCGGCGGGGACTCGCGCAGCCGAACAGGCCGAAGGCGTGGCCCACCGGGTCCCAGGCCAGCCACTCGGCCGCCTGCCGCGACGGGACGGTGGCCAGCATGTGGGTGAACCCCCCGCGACCGGCTGCAACGCGGACCGGGGGTTCGCCGTCCCACGGATGACACCTTTCGGCAAATGGGCCCTGTGGGTGGAGGGCGTCGGCTGCCACGACCACCGGCGCGAGGGCCTCCGACAAGGTGCCCCGACCGCCCACCTCGTGGACGTCGACCGCCTGGACGACGGGCAGACTCCCCGCCGGCGCGCGGGCACTGACCCACGGGAGGGGCATCCCCGCGACGACGGTCGGGGGTGCGGTGCCGGGTCCGGCGCGCAGCCTCGGGGTGCCGGGTCCGGC
>DAHWHV010000220.1 GCA_027335545.1 Clostridia bacterium | reverse complement strand
CGACCGCGCAGTCTTGACCGATCGGCCCTTGGACGCCGGAGCCATGGCGCTGGGGGACGGGGATGGCCGCCCTCCCGCTGCCGGAGACCCGGAAGGCAGAGACGCCGCGCCGACGGGGACGTGAACGCCCAAAGCCTTCAGCAGAGCGACGATCTGGGCATGCGTCGACTCGTAGAGGCGAAGGCGCGCGGCTGGCGAAGGGCCGCCGGCCGCGGGTGGACCGGGCACCCCGTACGCGAACACCGAGGCGAAGACGGCCCGGGTGTCGGTGGGCAGGAGGGTCCCGTCCACCACCGCAAACGCGAGGGTGCGCCGGGGCCCAAGCCCCATCCATACGGAGGCCGGCGCGGCGAAGATGGGATGGCCGTTGCTCTGGAAGCTCGCCAGGCCGAAAAAGACCTGGTCCTTGGCCCCTCCCAGCCGCAGGGTCCCCGCCGCGTGCAGGTGACTGGCCTGGGGGTTGGGGAGGGGCAGGCAGTCCCCCACCAACCACGAGGCCCGAGCGTGCACCTGCTGCAGATACGGGGACAAGAGCGGGTGCGGTCCCGCCGCGGGCGCCGGCGGGGCCTGGGAGGTGGTCTCGTCCGCGTTCGCCGCCACACTCGCCCGCGAGGCCCCCGTCAGCACCCCGCCGGCCTGGAACTCGGCACGCATCTCGCGCACCCGCAGGGCGGCACCCTGCACCCGGACGTGCAGCAGCGACAGTTCGTCGGGCCCGCTCGCCGTCCGCACGAGCAACCCCTCCTGGCAACCGCGGGCCAGCAGCGACCTCTGCACGGCGCGGCTGACCGTGGGGCCCGGCAGGGAGAACCCGTGCAGCACCAGGCCCGCGTCGACGATGGCGGCGATGACCAGCGGCACCCACCAGTACCGTCGCATGAGGCTCCCTTCCGCACGACCCCCGCCCATTCCTCGCGTGCGCGCACGGACGCGCGGACGGTGGGCGGTTGCCACCCCATGGCCCGCCGCATCGGCTCGAATTCGGCGCTGGATCGGCCGTCCCCGAAGCGCCGCGGGCAAATCCAGGGGGAGAATCCTATAATACTCCGAGGGACGAGGTGGGAGTCGGGTGCGTATCTGGCCGGGCCGCGACCTGGGGCCCCGGGCGGCCAACCCTGCAGGCAGGCCCGCCCGGGGCCCCGCGAGGTGGGTGAGACGCATTGCTGGTCCCCGTGCGCGGACCCGTCGATAACCCCAGCGGGGCAGCCGCGGCGGTGCGGCCCCGGCGCCGCGACACGCGGGGCCGGGTACGCGGCTGGCTGCTGGCACTCTGGTCCATCCTCCGCCACGGGATCGCCGTCTACGCCTGGGCGGTGGCCGCCTATGCCGCTGCGGTGCTGACGCATGCCCTCACCGGGGCCAACGGCCTGTGGGTCCTTGGCCCGGCCGCCGCCCTGGCCGGGTTCGGGGCGCTGGCCTGGGTCTGGCAGGGTGGGGATGTCCGAGCGCCCACCTGGCGGGCGCTCTGCGTCGGCGCCGCCGCCGGCGGCCTCATCGCCGCAGCGGCCGTCGGCTATGCGCACGGGTTGGCGCTGGCCGGCGTGGCCGGCGCCCCGGGGCTCCTGGCGCCGTCGCGGCTTCCGGGCCCGGTCCCGGTGCCGGTCGGGGCCGTCCTGCGCGCGTTCACCGAGGTGATCGTCGGTCCCGTCCTGCTGGTGGCCACAGCCGGAACCCTTGCCCGCCGGGCCCGGGGCCTGCCGTTCGGCACCGGGCCGGCCAAGGCCCCGACCTCGCCCGCGGGGTTGCTCCTGGATGGTCTGGAACTCCTCGTCTGGCTCATCGCCACCCCCGCCGCCTTCCTCTCCGGGGCCAGCCTCGCCGACACCACCCCTGGCCTGGCCCAGCCGGCCGGGGCCCTGTTGGCGTTTGCGGCCGTCCCTCTCGGGGCCTACGGCTTCCTGCGCATCCTGTGGTCCGGCGCCCCCACACGGGACGCGCGGACCTTTGTGCGCAAGGCGGTGCTGGTGGCCCTGCTCGTCCCCGTGGGGGCACTGGTCCTGCGGGCCACCCTTCCGGCCCTGGACTCCCTGCGGGCGGCGGCCGGGGTCATGATCCTGGCGGTCTGGCTGGCGGCCTGCGGGGTGATGTGCGCGGTCCGCTGCCGCCCGGGCCGCCCCGGCTCCTAGTACCGTGCTGCAGAAGTCCGCGTCGGCACCACCGTCCGCTGGAAGCGGCGGCCCGCGTTCCTTGCCGCTACCCCTTGTGGTCGGGACCGCCCGCGGCTTTTCGCAGCTGCCTCTTACGGGCTCTGAGCGGGGACGGGCAAGGGGACGGGCGAAGAGGACCGGGAGGGGCCGAGGCGTCAGGCGCATACAGAAGCGGCGGGGCGCGGCGGCCCCGCCCCGCCGAGCATCGGTCTTGGTGCCACAGGAGCCGGGCAGACTCCGCGGGGAGGCGCCGGCGGGGCCCTCGCGGGGGGGCCGCCCCTTGGCCACCGGAGAGGAGGAGTGGACGATGCACATCCGCATCAAGCGACTCGTCTCCCCCGTGCCGCGCGTGTACTGGGACGCCGCGGACCTCGCGCGCCGCGCCCGTGAGGCCGAGGAGCGGGGCATGCTCTGTGGCCATTCGCGCGAGCACGCCCGCATGGCCTATCAACTCCAGCTCCTGGAGATGGCCGTGCTGGACGGGATCGGTGTCTGGCGCGTCCACCAACCCTCGCGGCCCGGGAATCCGCCGAGCCTGGAGGAGATCCCCTTCCTGCCCCAGGTGCCGACGGCCGAAGCCGTCCTCAGCGGGCACGTCGCCTTCCGCTACCTCCCCAGGGCCGGCCGCATCCTGCTGCTGGTCGGGGGGGGGCAGTCGGCCCCGCCGGAGGAGATGGCCGGGTGGGAGGAGGCCCGCTGCCTCCGCCTGCCCCAACTCGTCTACCTCATCCGGCCCCGGGATGCTGGGGCGGTGACGGAGGCCCAGGAAGCCTACCTCGAAGAGATCGCGCGCCTAGAGGATGAGCAGCGGGAGGTGGCCCGGCTCTGTCGCGCCTTCGACGCGGAGTTGCAGGCGGTCAGCGGGGGTGAGTTCGACCCCGGACGCCACGAGTCCATCGCGGAATGGGACGACGAGCGCGACCTGCTGCGCACGGGGTGGGTGTCCGGCGAGCACCGCGACCACCTGCGCTGGCTCGTGCTCTGAAGGGACGCCGCTGCCAGCGGGCCGACTCGCGGCCGCCGGCCCGCACCGGCTGGCTCAGGCCACCCTGCCTGGACGGGCCGGGGGAAAGCCCGAGGAAGGCCCGAGGCCACAAGGAGCGGGGGATATCCCCGCGGCGACCACCGCCGGGTGAGGAGGCGGGCGCCGGTGGCCGCCGCGCAAAGCAGGGACGCTGCCCCCCAACCGCAAGGGCCGTGGCCCACGCGGCATGCACACCACGGCGCCCGGAACAGGTTGCGGCAAGAGCCGGCTTCTGCCGCTCCGTCCTACACGGCACCCCCCGCGGGGAACCAGGAGGTCTGCAGCGGGTAGAGGTACCGGTCGGCCACGAAGTTCAGGGCCTTGCGGGCCAGATGGAACCGCTGCGCCAGCGTGGAAAGCAGCGGCGCGACCCCCGCGCGGACCGCCAGCGGGTGACCCGCGGCCTGGCGGTAGCGCAGCGCACCGATCCACTCCACCTCGTCCGGGCTGCGCCCGTGGAGGCGTGGGCGCTGCATGGCGTCGGGGGAGATCCCGAGGAGGAAGAGGGCCACATCCCCCATGCGACGCTGGATGTAGAAGCGATCCGCGACGCTGGCCTCCGCCTCCATGGCTTCCAGGGAGCGCAGGTCGAGTTCCGAGAAGCGCCGGCGCCTCTGTCCCGCCCGGGTCCGGCGCCACGCCACCCCGCTTCGCACGCGCGTGAAGGAGGCCAAGAGTTCGCTGAGGTAGTCCACGATCGGCGGCTCCGCGAGGAAGTCGCGCACCTGGGGTGCGTCGAAGACGGCGACCCGCTGCCGGAGTCCGGCGCGCTCGACTGTGAAGCGTGCGGCGCCGAGATCCCGCACCGCCTGCCGCATGAAGACGCTGAAGAGCGTGAAGGGAGAGACCTTCACCAGCGCGTCCCGCTCCCCCGCCAGTCTGCGGTAGAGGCCGGGGTCGTTGAGCGCCTCGGCCAGGAGCCGTGGGTCGCGGCGGAGGTGCTCCGCTGACTCGGGCGCGATGTAGCGCAGGTCGGCCTCGGAGACCTCTTCCAGGAGCAGCCACGGACTCGTGGGTGACAGCATAACCATCCCCCCATCAGTCCTCTGTCCGGAGGCCCGCCAGGCCCGAGACCGGCGACGCGCCGGGTCCGTCCCGCCCGGACCTCCCTCGTCCCTCTCCATAGTAATACGCGGGCGCGCGCACGTTCACGCCCCGCCTCCGAGCCCGGGGCACGCCAGGTCGTGACCCGCGGGACCTACCCGGACACGGGGACCGCAGGCCCCGCGCCACCCCGCCCCGTGCGCGGGGAACCGCGGGCACGGGCAGCCGTTGCGCTGGGCCCCACCCTGCGGCTGGCCGTGCGTAGGGTCGGCGCGGAACGGCGGCCGCTGGTGGCGCCCGGGGTGGTCCACCGGGCGGCCGTTGCGCAGGGGGAAGCCTGTGGGGGCGGAGCGGAGGGCCCAAGGCCACACGGACGGGGACCTCGGGCCCGTCCCTGCCGGGCTAGCGTTCCCCCAAGTGCGCCAGCACCGCCGCCACCTTGTGCTCCATCGACGTCGGGTGGTCACGCCGCTCGTCCACCTTGATCACGGTCGAGACGCGCTGTGTCCCCGCGGCGAACACGGCCTCCTGCATGCGCTGCACCAGTTCGAAGATGCGGCCCAGATCCCCCTCGATGGTGGTGAACATCGGGCCCAACTCGTAGCGGATGTCCGGGGCCGCCCGCAGGACGGCCTCCGCCTCCGCCACGAAACGGCTCACGCCGGGCGCGCCGGTACCGACGGGCGCGATGCTCACCGCGACGATCGCTCTGCCCACCCAGTCCCCTCCCTCCGGTCGGCGGGTGCTTCGCCCGCGGCCGCTCGACGCCTGCCCCTTGCTGGTGGCAGGGTCGACCGGTTCCCCGCACCGGCGCGGCGTGCTCGGCAAGCCCGTGGGGGTCGGCCTGACCCCCATGCCCGCGGACGGGCGCCTGAGACGGTTGGACCGGCGTCTCCAATCCGGCGGGCGACTTGAGCTGGCGCGATGCTCCTCGAAGCTGCGGCGGACACTTGCCGCAACCTCTGGCACCTGGCCCCACCCTTGGGATGCAGGGTTCCGCCGCACCCCCTGGCA
>DAHWHV010000218.1 GCA_027335545.1 Clostridia bacterium | reverse complement strand
GCCGCCGCCGCGCTGCTGGTGGGGGGCGGGCGGCGGGAGGCGGCGGCGCGGTGCCCCGCGGCCGGCCAGCCGGGGCCCCCCGCCCCAAGCCTCTGGCGCTCCCTCGGGCTGGCCTGCGGGCTCTGCTTCGTGTCGGCCTTTCCCTTCGTGCTGGTCGGCTCGTTCTACCCGCTCTACGGACGCGCCCTGGGCCTGTCCCCGCTGGTGATCGGCGCCGTGGAGGGGTTGCGGGGCCTGGCCCTGATCGGCGGCGGCCTCACCTTCCCCCCGCTCGCCCGCTGCCTCGGCGGCCGGGCCCTGGGGCGCGCGGCCCTGCTCACCCTGCTGGTCGCCCTGGCCCTGACCCCCTTGGCCCGAGGCGTGATCCCCTTCGGCCTGGTCCTGGTGGCCGGCAATCTCGCCGGGGTCTGGGTCTTCAACGAGGCCACCCTGCTGGTGCTCGCCGCCGTCCCGCCGGCCTGGACGGGCCGCGCCTTCGCCGTGACCGGTACCGCCTGGAGCCTCTCCCTGCTGCTCAGCCCCGCGGCACTCGGCCTGGTGGCGACGCGCTGGGGCGTGTCCGCCGTCTTCCTGACCACGGCGGGGGCCACCGCCGCCGCGTTGCTGGCCTCCCAGGTCCACACGGGCGGCCGCGCCGCCGCGGACCGCCGCGCCCCCGCGCCCCCCCGAATGGCGGATGGCCAGGAGGCGCCCTAGCCAGCCCCCGCGCGCGGCCGGGGTCCGCCGCCCCCCCTTCCCCCCAGTGGCTCTGGGTCCGCCCCCGGGCCATCCGTCGCTCCGGTCCGCTACCCTCCGGACTCGCTTTGCGCGTCAGGGTCGGGGGACCGCCCCGCCCACCTTGGCGACACCGGGTGTCCGCGGCGGGTCCCGCCGGGCGGGCGCTCAGAGGCGCAACGCCTCTCCCGCACCCAGGCGGTGCTCCCCGGCCTCGCTGCCGGCGATGCGCAAGCGGAAGCGGCCCGCCCGCTCCGCGCGGAGTTCGGCGCGCGCGAGCCGTTCCCCCGACCACTCCATGTCCACGACGAACCCGCCCCGGGCCCGCAAGCCGCCGACGCGTCCGCTCGGCCAGGCCGGCGGCAGGGCCGGCAGCAGGTGGAGTTCCGAGGTGGGGGGCCCCCCATCCTGGGGCTGCACCTGCACGTGACTCTGCAGCAGCATCTCGGCGATGGCGGCCGTCCCGCCGAAGTTGCCGTCAATCTGGAACGGCGGGTGGAGGTCCAGGAGGTTGTCGCCCGTGGAGCGGCGCAGCAGCGCCTGCAGGTGGGCGTGGGCCTCGGCTCCCTCCTCCAGCCGTGCCCAGAAGTTGGCGATCCAGGCGCGGCTCCACCCCGTGTGGCCCCCGCCATGCGCGAGCCGGCGCTCCAGCGCCGTGCGGGCCGCGCGCGCCAACTCGGGGGTGCCGCGCAGGGTGATCTCCCTGCCGGGGTGCAGGGCGAAGAGGTGCGACATGTGCCGGTGGCCGGGTTCCGGCTCGTCGTAGTCCTCCATCCATTCCTGCAGCTGCCCGTGGCGACCGACGCGCAGTGGCGGTAGCCGCGTCAGGACCTGGGCCAGCTCGGCGCGGAACTCGGGGTCGACCCCCAGGACCGCGGCCGCGGCGCTGGTGTTGGTGAGTAGGTCGTGGATGATCTCCAGGTCCAGCGTGGCGCCGATCGTGAACTGGGAGACCGTGCCGTCCGGGAGGCGGAAGCGGTTCTCGGGCGAGTGCGAGGGGTTGGTGACCAAGTGCCCGGCGCCGTCCTCGGTGAGGAAGTCGCAGATGAAGCGGGCCGCGTCGCGCAGAAGCGGGTAGCCGCGGCTGCGCAGGAACTCCGTGTCGCCGCCGAAGGCGAAGTGTTCCCAGACATGCTGCGCCAGCCAGGCGGCCCCCATGGGCCAGATGCCCCAGACGCCGTCGCACGGGGTGGTGCAGCCCCAGGCGTCCGAGAGGTGGTGCACCACGAAGCCGCGGCAGCCGTACAGGACGCGCGCCGTCCGCGCCCCGGGGGCGCGCAGCGAGTCGATGTAGGCCAGCAGCGGCCGGACGCACTCCGCCAGGTTGGTGACCTCGGCCGGCCAGTAGTTCATCTGCAGATTGATGTTGGTGTGGTAATCGGCGTTCCAGGGCGGGTTCATGCCTTCGGCCCATACGCCCTGCAGGTTGGCGGGCAGGCCCCCCGGGCGCGAACTGCCCAGCAGCAGGTAGCGACCGAACTGGAAGTACAGGGCCAGCAGGGCCGGGTCGTCACCGCCCCCCTGCACGCGGGCGAGCCGCTCGTCGGTGGGCAGCCCCGCCGGCGGCTCACCCAGGTCCAACCGGACTCGTCTGAACAGGGCCTGATGCTCGGCGACGTGGCGGGCCAGCAGGTCGCCGTATGGGCGGGCGGCCGCGGCGTCCACCCGGCGGCGGGCCGTGGGGCCGGGCGCCTCGCCCCGGTAGGCGGTGGCGGCCGCCAGCAGCAGGGTCAGGGTCTGGGCGCCGTCGACCCGCAACGCCGCGCCGTCGGCGCGCAGCCGGCCCCCTGCGACGATGGCGCGCAGGTGCGCCTCGAAGCCAAGCCCGGTGCCCCCATCCAGAGCCCCGTGCAGGCGCAGGCGGTCGTCCCCCTCGGCCTGGACCCCCGCCTCCTGCTCCCGGCTCAGGCGGAGGGTCGCCGCCAGACCCGCCGGGTCGTCGGTCTCCAGCCGGAGGACCAGGAGCCCGTCCGGGGCGGAGACGAAGCACGCGCGCCGGTGGAGCGCGCCGCCCGCCCGGTAGCGGATGCGGACGGTCGCCGTGTCGAGGTCGAGTTCGCGTCGGTAGTCGGCGAGGTCCTCGGGGTGGTCGAGGTCGATCCACAGGTCGCCGCAGGATTGGAAGGGGCGGATGCGGGGCGGGACGCCGAGCAGGGTCTCCTCCGCCAGCCGGGTGGCCTCGGCGTGGCGCCGTTCCAGGAGGAGCCGACGCACCTCCGGCAGGGCGGCCGCACCCCGCGGGTTGTCGCGGTCGAGGGGACCGCCCGCCCAGAGCGTCTCCTCGTTGAACTGCAGCCGCTCGTGGGGTGCGGCGCCGAAGACCATGGCGCCGAGGGCGCCGTTGCCGACGGGCAGCGCCTCCATCCACTTGGCGGCGGGACGGCGGTACCACAGGGTGAGCGGGCTGGGCTCGGCTTCCATACAGACACCTCCGGTCGGTCGGGTGGGCGCCGCACGGGCGCCCCCGGGCGGTGCCCACTGGGGGACAGCCCTCGCAAGGGACAGCCGGTGAAGGGTCCCTGCCGCGGGACCGGGCATCCCGCCGCCGCGCCGGATCAGCGGGAAGGGGTAGCCCCCCGCCGCTTCATCCGCCGATCCAGGTCCGGTCCATCAGGCCGCTGTATCGTCCCGTCAGCGTGTGGCGGTCCCACTCCGTCTCGATCAGCCAATCCAGCAGGCGGTGGCCCATTTCGGCGATGACGGGGGCCCTGTTCGGGTCCGCGGCCACGTCGCGCCGTTCTCCGGGGTCCTCTTGCAGGTCGTACAACTCTTCGATCCGCAGCCGCCGGTGGTAGAGGTACTTATACCGGGCTGTGCGCACGGCCTTGATCGCCCTTGTCTCGGAGAACACGGCGTCGCGCCAGTCCACGCGGTCCCGCTCCGGGCTCGCCAGGAGCGGCGCCAAGTCGAGTCCCTGGACGTAGGGCGGGGTCTGGGCGCCCGCGACGGCGGCCGCGGTCGGCAGCAGGTCGATCAGGGAGACCAGCGCGTCGGACACGTGGCCGGCGCGGCAGCCGGGCCCCGCGACGATCAGTGGCACACGGGCCAGGGCGTCGTAGGGCACGCTCGGCGATTTCAGGATCAGGCCGTAATCGCCCATGTAGTCGCCGTGGTCGCTGGTGAACACGACCAGTGTGTCGTCCAGTCGACCGAGTTCCTGAAGCGCCCGCAGGATGCGGCCCACGTGGTGGTCGATGTGGCTGATCGTCCCGTAGTAGAGGGCCGCCACGCGGGCGAAGGCGTCCTGGGTGAGGTCGCGCAGGTCGAAGTAGGCGCGGCGGGGGTCGCGCCGCCCTCCGTCGGTCATCAAGGGCTTGGTCAGCGCTTGGGCGGGGTCGCCCAGGGGCGGCACCGCCGCGGGGTCGTAGAGCGTGTCCCAGGGCTTGGGCGGATCGAAGGGGTGGTGCGGTTTGATGAAGGACGTCCAGGCGAAGAAGGGGCGGTCGTCGGCCTGTCTCAGCCAGGCGATGGTCTCGTCGGCGATCCACGTCGTGTGGTAGTGCTCGGCGGGCAGCTCCGAGGCCTTGGCGCCGAAGTTGTTCCAGTACTCGGGCGGGGCCTGGTCCCGGTAGGGCCTGTGCTGGTCCCAGCGGTCCCACTCGTCGATGAGGCCGCGTTGGGCCAGGTAGTCGCTGTGGTAGTCGTCGACCTTCCAGCCCACGCCGTCCTGCTCCGCCAGGCGCAGGTACTCGAAGCCCACGGGGGCGTAGGGCGGCCAGAAGTGCATCTTGCCGAAGGCGCCGGTGCGGTACCCGGCGCCATGGGCCAGTGAGGCGATGGTCGGTTGGCCGGGGGGGAGCATGGCGCGGTTGCCGGTCGCCCCGTGGGCGTGGGCGTACTGCCCGCTCAGGATCGACATGCGCGCCGGGACGCAAACCGGGTAGGGCGTGTAGGAGTTGGTGAAGCGGACGCCGCGCGCGGCGAGGGCGTCGAGGTTCGGCGTCCGGACGACCGGGTGCCCGGCGGCGCCCAGACAGTCGGACCGCATTTCGTCGGCGGTGAGCAGCAGCACGTTGGGGCGGCTTCCGGTAGTCGTGCCCACGGCGGCACCTCCATACGACGCCCATCGTTCGTGCCGGGGGGCCGGGGTCCTTCGGGGCGGGGAGCCGGAGGCGGAGACCCGTCTCTGCCCGCGGGCGATCCTGGCTCCGACGCCGACAGGGCTCGGATCCTGGTACGGGTTGGACCCGTGCGATCCGCGGGCGACGGCCCCCCACACCCCTGCTCGCGCGGCAGATTCCGTGAGCCCCCGGAGGGGTTGGGGCGGAGACCTTCGGGGTCGCGGCCGGCCGGCCCTGTCCCGGCCCCCCCTGCACCGGCCCGCACCAGGGGTCACACCCCTGGCC
>DAHWHV010000215.1 GCA_027335545.1 Clostridia bacterium | reverse complement strand
CTCCCAGGCCCGGCCACGGGCCGGGCAGCGGGCGGCCGCCGCTGGGGGGTCCGGCCCGTGGCCCCGGGCCAGGGGCTCCGGGTCTGTCCGGCACGGTGGCGACGGTGTCGGGCTCCGGGTTCGGCCTCACGGTCGCCGGTACGACCTACCAGGTTGCCACCAACTCGGCGACCCGCTTCCTGCTGGCCCCGGGCTGGGCCGCGAGCCAGGCGGCGCTCACCGTCGGGGAGCACGTCTCCGTCCAGGGAACCGTCTCCGGCGAGGCGGTCGCTGCCCGGACCATCGGCCTGCGGGCCTGGGGCCTCACGGCCAAGGTCGACGCCGTCAGCGGCGAGACGGCGAGCGTCACCCAGCACAGCGGCCGGACCGCCACGCTGCGCTTCGCCGCCGCCCCGACGCTCGCGGCGGGTCAGACGGTGCAGGCCGTCGGCACCTGGCAGGGAGACACCCTGGCGGTGGCGGCCTGGCGCGTCCCACCGACACACCTGGCCGGGGTCGTCCGCTCGCTGTCCTCGCTTTCTGGCACCGTGGATGGCGCCTCCGTGCAGACGGCCGGCGGCCACCTGGTCGCGATCCGCTGGTCCTCGGCCACGCGCTTCGGCGCGGGCCCCCGCACCACGGCCGGCCCGAGCCTGGTGACCGTGGGCACCCACCTGCGGGCGGAGGGCTCCGAGAGCGGCGGCGTGCTCCAGGCGACCCGCATCCAACTGGCCCCGACCCCGCCGCAGCCCCGGAGGCCCTGAGCAGGCGGAGCCCGCCGCGGGGGGCGGCGCCGCCCCCCGCGGTGTTGGGCAGGGACCGGCGGCGCGCGGCGGGAACGTCCTGGGCCGGTGGGCGCTCGGGCCGGGGTGCCCTGCCCGACGGAGGGCCCGGCACACGGCCGGCGGCGGAAGGGGGTGCGGGCGCCGGGGTCCTCTGGCGCCCGGCGCGCATGGAGGAGGCAGCCGGCGCCCCGATCCGGGTCCTGGTCGTGGACGACGAGCAGGCCATCCGTGACTACCTGTGCCTGGGCCTGCGCTACGAAGGGTTCGACGTCCGGGACGCCGCCGACGCCCCGGCGGCGCGACGCCTGCTCGCGGAGTGGGCCCCCCAGGTCGTGCTGCTGGACGTGCTGCTGCCCGGCGAGGACGGGTTCACCCTCGGCCGGGCGCTGCGGGAGGGGCACCCCGAGCGGCTGCTGCTGTTTCTGACGGCCCGGGACGGCGTGGACGATCGCGTCCGCGGCCTCGAGCTCGGGGCCGACGACTACCTGGTCAAGCCGTTCGCCTTTCGCGAGCTGCTGGCGCGCATCCGCTCGCACCTCCGGCGTCTGGGCGCCGGCCCGGCGGATGCGCTGACCTACGGGCCGCTGGCCCTGGATCTGGTCGGCCACCGGGTCACGCTGGACGGCGCCCCGGTGGAACTCTCCCTGCGCGAATTCGACCTGCTCTGCTGCTTCCTGCGGCACCCCGGCCAGGCCCTGTCCCGGCGCACGCTGCTGGACCGGGTCTGGGGCTACGACTTCTACGGCAGCGAGAACATCGTGGAGCAGTACGTGCGCTACCTGCGCGAGAAGCTCGGGGACCGGGGGCGGGAGCTCCTGCAGACGGTGCGCGGGGTCGGCTACCGCCTGGGGGGTTGAGGCGTGCGCCGCACCCTCGCCTGGCAGCTCACGGCGCGCTACCTCCTGGTGCTGGCCGCCGTGCTGGCCCTCCTCGGGGGCTTCCAGTACGTGGCCCTGCGGCGCTTCCTGCTCAGCGCCGCCGCGACCCGGCTGCAGACGGACACCCGGCAGCCCCTGGCCGCGTATCGGCGGGCCCTGCGCACGGGCGGAGGCGGCAGGGGGCGGGCCGCCGACGACTTGGTGCGCGCCGTCGCCGGCCCGCGGACCAGGGCCTGGGTCGTCTCGGCCACGGGCACCGTCCTCGCGGCGGCGCCCGGCCCCAGCCGCGCGGCACCTCCCCCAGAGGCGACGCCCACCGGGACCAGGGGGCCCACCGCCCCCCCTCCGGGGGGCCCACCCCGGCGGCATCCCGGCGGGCCCCCCGCCTCGCCGCCGGCCCTGCCCGGCGGCGCCCACGTCAGCGCGGGGTTGCTCGCGCTGACGCTGCCGCTTGCCCCCGGACCGGCCGCCTCCGGGCCGCGCCTGATCGTGGCCACCCCCGTCGCGGGCGTGCTGGGGGTGCTGGGGCGCGAGCTGCGCCTGCTGATCGTCGGGGGGCTTGCTGCGATCGCCCTGGGCGCGGCCAGCGCCGCCCTGGCCGTGCGCCAGGCCCTGCGCCCGCTGCGCCGCATCACGGCCGCGGCCCGCGACATCCGCGCCGGCGACCTCTCGGCGCGGGCCGGAGGGCAGGGGGCCCCCGAGGAGGTGGCCCAGTTGGCGACCGCCTTCGACGGCATGGTGGACCGCCTCGCGGCCGCCATCGCCGAGGAACGCGAGACCCACCACCAGATGCGCCGCCTCCTCGACGACGCCTCCCACGAACTGCGCACCCCCCTGGCGGCGATCTCCGGCACGCTGGAGGTCCTGCAGGGGGGCGCGGGCGATGACCCGGAGTCCGTGCGCTCCGGCCTGCGCGCGGCCTACCTGCAGGCGCGCCGCATGGGCGGGCTCGTCGCCGGCCTGCTCGCGCTGGCGCGGGCCGAGCGGCCGGAGGGCCTCCCGCTGCACGCCCTGGATCTGGGGGGTGTGCTGCAGAGCGTCCGGGATGCGGCGGAACGGCTGTGCGCCGATCACCGCCTGCGCTGGGAGCCCGCGGTTGAGGCCCTGCCCGTGCTGGCCAACGCCGAGGCCCTCGGCGCGGCCATCCTCAACGTCCTGGACAACGCCGCCCGCTACAGCCCGGCGGGGACGGAGATCGAGCTGCGGGCCACGCGCGTGGGGGACGCCGCCGAGGTCCTGGTCCGCGATCACGGCTGCGGCATCCCGCCGGAGTGCCTGCCCCTGGTCTTCGACCGCTTCTACCGCTGCCCGCCCGCCCCCGGGCGCCCCGCCCCACCCGGGACGGGCCTGGGCCTGGCCATCGTAGCGTCCGTGCTGCAACGCCACGGCGGGTCGGTGGCGATCGAGAGTGCCGTGGGCCGGGGCAGCAGCGTGCGGCTGCGCCTGCCCTGCCGGGGGACGCCGGGGCGGCCTGAGGCCTGAGGCGATGGGAGGAGGCCGGGGGGGGCCCTGCCATCCCCGGGGCGGGGCGGACCACCCGCCCCGGGGATGCCGCGCCTTCCGGGCAGGGTACTGGCCGCCCGGCGGGTG